>JBIIFF010000070.1:0-6456 GCA_044237445.1 Microbacteriaceae bacterium
TCTCGGCGGAACGCTGTTTTCACTGCAACTCGGCCAAATAGTTGGGCAACTCTCGGCCGAGGTTCTGTCCGGGGGAGACATCGGGATGCCGTTGCTCGACGGTGAATTGGAACACGAATTACGCGCAGTACTCATCCCCCACAACGTCGTGGAGTTCGCCGCCGGACTCGATATCCCGCTGGACGATGTCCTGCTGTACCTCGCCATTCGCGAAATCGCTCACGCGAGGTTGTTCAAACACTCCAAGTGGCTGAAGTTGGGCCTCATCACGAGCCTGACTCACTACGCCGACGGTATCTCCATCAACGCCGAAAACATGCGCGAGGCAATTAACGACATCGATCTCACGGACGCCGAAGCGCTCCGGCGTTTGGTGAGCGACGGAAGTCTCATCCCACCAAAAACCGACGAACAGCTCGCTGCACTCGGGCGGATCGAGACGCTGCTCGCGCTCGTCGAAGGATGGGTGGATGTCGTGTCCGACAAAGCGGCACATCGTTTGCCGTCCCACGGCGCAATCGCCGAGATGGTCCGCCGAAATCGCGCGGTGGGGCGACCGGGCGAGCGCGCGCTCGCGGGGCTGATTGGACTCGATGCTCGGCCGCGGCGACTTCGGGATGCGGCCGTGATGTGGCGCGCGATTGATGCGGCCGTCGATTCTGAGACGCGCGACAGTTTGTGGGGCCACCCCGACCTGCTCCCAACCAGTGACGACATCGACGATCCGAGCGGTCTGATTGCGCGGCTCACCGGTCCGACGCGGACACCGGATGCCATGGACGACGCGATTCGCGAAATCCTGGACGATGGGGCTGTGGACGACAACTGACGACGAATCGCGGCGCGTGAGACGATGCCTCGATGTTTGTTCGAATCGACCCGTCAATTCCCGTCGTGTGGCGGGACTCGGACACCGTTCAATTTGGACTCGATCCGATCGTGTCGACACTCGGGCCGCTCGGAATGATCGACGCTCGGGGAATCGCCGAACTGATTCGCGGCACGAGCCTCACGCGGCTTGCGTCCGTGGTGGGCAGTGAGGCCGCGGCGCAATCACTGATCGATTCGTGCGGGGACGTGTTCCAACGACCCGCCCGAGCGACCCTGCCGCGCCTCGCGGTGGTCGGAATTGCTCCGGGCAAAGACATCATCGCTCGAACCTGGGCCGGAGCAACTCAGTCGACGATCATCGCCGAATCGAGCGTCGACCTGGCTGGTGCCGACGTGGATTTCGTGATTGTGGTGAGCCACTTCGTGGTGTCCCCGATTGACATCCAGCCGTGGCTTGGGCGGGACATCAATCACTGCGCGATTGTCTTCGGGGAAGCGAGCGTTCGAGTCGGTCCGCTAGTTGTCCCGGGAAACTCCGCCTGCATCCGCTGCGTTGAACTAACTCACGTCGACAACGACTCGACCTGGTCGGCTGTCGCACCGCAGGTGTGGCGACGAACCGCGGCCGCCGATTCGCCCGCGCTCGCCGTTCATGCGGCCGCCGAATCCCTCGGGATGTTCCCCATGGGCGGTGGCTATTCCGTGCGAATTGACGGACTCACCTTCCGTCGGGCGGTGTCGCCCCACGAGTTTCACCCGGAGTGCGGGTGTCGGTTACTGGCAGCGACTCCGGAATGAATCTGCTTCGAGTGCGCACCGGGCCCGAACTGCGCGCCCGTTCGGCCCAACTCAGCGTGAGCGCACGGCGCGCCCGCGTGCACGCGACGTAGGCGAGTCGACGTTCTTCGAGCATCGGCGTGTCCCCCACCGAATACGACAGCGGGAACATCCCCTCACTCATCCCCACGACAAACACGGTGTCCCACTCCAGCCCTTTGGCGTTGTGAACCGTGGACAGAGTGACCGCCGAAACGGACGGTTCGTCTTCGTTGTCCGCTCGGTGTTTGAGGTCCGCGGCGAGTTCGACCACGGTGGACGATGGCGGGAGTGCGGTGGCGATGTCGGCGAGCGCCGACATGATGTTCCAGGCATGACGATCGACCGGATTCGCCGGAGGTTTCGACAACCAGCCAAGGTTTTCGCGCAAAATCAGTTCCATCGTGTCCCGCGCGTTTGCGGCCGGATCGGTTTGCAGGCGACCGCGGACCAGAACAAGAGCTCGGATCACCGTCGGTTCCTCAAAAAACCGCAGTCCTCGAACTCGACACGGAATTCCGGCGCTTCCCAAAACCTGTTCGAACACAACCGACTGGGAGTTGATTCGATAGAGCACCGCGATGTCCGCGGGATTCGTGCCCTGCGCGATCTCGTCACGAATGGCGGCCGCCACCGCCGTCGCTTCGTCATCATCGGTTGCGGACAACAGGCCCCGCGGAGCGGGTCCCGACTCGCGAGCAGAAATGAGCTGCAGGGGCGATTGCGGAACAAGTGCGTTGGCGAAACGGACAATCTCGGGGGTGGATCGGTAGTTTCGGTCGAGTTCCACCGTCGTCGCTCCGGGAAACTCCGATTCGAACGCGAGCAGGTGCTCGTCCGACGCTCCCGCGAAGCCGAAAATCGTTTGATTCGGGTCGCCGACGACACACACCTCGGAGTGTTTGCCCCGCCACGCGTCCAGCAGGGCGCGTTGGACGGGGGAAACGTCCTGGTATTCGTCGACCACAAAAAAGCGAAACTGTTCGTGAACGCGATCGGCAACCCACTTTTCTGAATTCAGCATTCCCAGCGTTGCGATGAGAGCGTCGTCAAAATCCAGATTGCGCTGTTCGTCCTTAATCTCCTCGTACAGTGTGATGAGATCCACCGCACGGTCTTTGGTGATCCCGCCGGGCAGTGGCCGCGTCGACAGTGCGTCCACGTACTGGTCCATGGATAACAGTCGGACTTTGCGCCATTCGATCTCGGCGGCGATCCCGCGTAACTGTTCGTCCGATGCCCGAAACGTGAGGCGCGCGGCGGCACGCTTGAGCGTTGGCGCCTTGGAACTGATGATTTTCGGTAAATCCCCGCCAATGAGGTCGGGCCAAAAATGGGCGAGTTGGCGCATCGCCGCCGAGTGGAAAGTTCGACACGCGACGCCGTCGACGCCGAGCGCTCCGAGTCGCGCTCGCATTTCCCCCGCCGCCTTGACCGTGAACGACAGAGCGAGGACTTTTTCGGCCGTGTAGACCCCGGTTTCCACCCCGTAGGCGATGCGGTGGGTGATCGCGCGCGTTTTCCCCGACCCTGCCCCCGCGAGCACGCGAACCGGGCCGACCAACGCCAGCGCCACCGTGCGTTGGTTCTCGTCGAGAGAGTCGATGAGTTCGCTCAACGTTCTCCTCTCGCGTGGCGACCTCGGGTGGACGAAAATTCGCCTTAAAGTACCGATATGGCATTGTCCCCCATCATGCTAACCGCGTGGGCGGTCGCAGAGATTCCCACTCTCGAAATCGACGGGTACCGCGACGCGTCGACGGACGACGTCGATCGCGTCGTGTGTCGGACGACCGACGACCGGGTCGTGTCAATTTCGTCGCCGCTCACCGCCCCCGCCGCCGAACTGCAGGATGCGGAACACCGCGTTGGGCAACTGTTGGGCGCGGGTGTGCGCGACCGACTTCCGTTTGCCGTACCCCACACCCTTGCCGCTGGCTCCCTCGACACGCGCCGCATCGTCGTGACCGAGGAAGTGGGCGGAACTCCGTTGTCATCGGTCAAGGATCCGCGACCGGTGTTCTTCTCGCTCGCCGCCGCCATCGCGGCGATTCACAGCCTTCCCGGCTCCATCGTGACCCGCAATATCGTTCCGACGACGACCTCGCTCGACAGTCTCCGTGACGCGGCGGGGGTCATCGACCGAGCACACCAGACAACCAAAGTCCCCAGCGCACTTCTCGACCGGTGGGATGCGGCTATCGAGGATTCGGGCATGTGGCAATTCACTCCGACCATCACGCACGGCGGAATCACCTTCGACGATGTCCTGGCGGACTCCGGCCAAGTCACGGGAATCATCAACTGGGCGAACTGCCGTGTCGCTGACCCCGCCGACGACCTGCTCAACTTTTTTGGTCGCGTGTCCCCCGAGGTGGCGGCCGATTTCATGGTCGCCTACTCGACCCAACGCCCGTCGAACGACCACCGCCTTGCCCATCGTGCGCGATTCGCGTCCGAACTCGAAATCGCACGTTGGTTGATTCACGGGACCGACACCCGGGACGAATCGATTGTCGCCGAAGCGGAAGGGATGTTGAACTCGCTGCTCGCATCGGTTGTCGATAACCCCGCGACCGATCTCGGCGCGCCGCCGAAAGCTCCGACGACCCTCGTTTTCGGCGAAACGCAGGCCGCGCCGCCCTCCGTTCAGCACGACCCACCGGCGGACGAACCGCTCTAGCTAATCGATGGGCGGAAGCGCGTCAAGCCGCGCTAGGCGCTCTGATTCGATTTCCCACTCCCAATCGTGGGCGAGGTAGTACAGCACCGCAGACACGTCGGTCACGTCAATTCCCAACCAGGTCGCAAGCGCCCGGCGATACAGCACCAGTTGCATCGCTTTCGCGTCTTTCTCTTTCTCGGACGGCTTCGCCCCCGTCTTCCAATCGACGACAATCCAACGACCGTCGATCTGGTACACCGCGTCGATTTTGCACACAATGATGTGGCGACCCCTCGGCAACAGAATCTCGAGTTCGGTGTAGGCCGGGGTCAGATGGGGCCATCGCGAAGCGAGGTAGGCATCCTTCAATTTCTGTATCGCGTCGTCGCTTTCGGGAAGGTCATTCGCTTCGTCCCACCCGTCGACGTAATCGTCGTCCACCGCACCGCGTTCAATCCAGAGGTGCACTTCCGTGCCCAGCCGAGCGGCGCGGTAGGGACGAACCGGCACCGGTCGGCGGGTTCCTTCGCGCACCGATTCGAGGTCAATCGACCACTCGGCGTAGCGCGAGGCGGGGATGCGAATCGGAATCGTCGCGTTTCCCACTGCATGGACGGCGAGCAACTGATCCATCGCCAGCACATCCGCCGGATCAACGGCAGACGTGCTGGACGTGACGGCGTGGGCCGCGCGGTCATAGGCGGCTCGATGTTCGGCTCGGCCAAGTGCATCGGGTTTCGGCCACTCCACCGGAACACCGTCTCCGTCTGGGTTCTCGGAGGGAACGGGTTGGACCGCGTCCTCGGGGATCAACCCCGCGGCCGTCAGTTCTTCCCAATAGGTGCTCGGAATCTTGGCGGTTTTGCCTTTGCCTTCGAAATGTGCTCCGGAAATCCACAATCGGTGGCGAGCGCGCGTCACCGCGACGTACATGAGTCGACGCTCTTCGGGCAAAATCAAGGCCCGTTTGAGTCGATCGGTGTAGGACTTGGATTCGATGAGCAATTCGTCGATCGTCGCGGCGGCCTCCCACGCGAAAATGGGCAGGTGCTTGGCATCGGGGCGGAACACGTGCGGAAGTGCGCCGAGTTGCAGCCACCCCATCTCGTTCGCGGCTTTTGATTTGTCACCGCGCAGGGCACCGTCGGCGGGGATGGGCGGTTGGGTCCAACGCGGAAGTGCGACAACGTCCCATTCAAGCCCTTTCGCCGAATGAACCGTGAGGATCTGAACAACACCCGGTTCGGGTTCGTCCGAGCGGGGTGTCATGCGCTCGAGTCTCTCGACCTCGGACACCCAGGTGACAAAACCACGCAGCGTCGGGGTCGTCGGAATGGCGAGGTACGAGTGAACCAGTTCATCGAACGCTTCGCGGTACGCGGCGGGATTGTGGTGAAGTGACGCGATTCCCTCGATGTCCAGGCGGAGTGCCGTGGCGGTGAGGTTCACCACGTCGGGGATCGACAGGTCGACGTGGCGGCGAATCTCGTGGAAGAACTCGGCCGCGTCGTGCAACTTCGCCCAGCCCTCCTCGGTGAACGAAACGGGTTGGTCATACTGGCTCGTCGTTTCGACGGTGTCGCGCGGCGTGTACCGCAGCGAATCGAGTGCGTCGACGAGCGAGTCGGTTTCGTCCTCGACCAGCGAACTTCCGAGCCGGGCGCGCTGCTCGCGCGTCGTGTACGACTTTGCGACATTACGCGCGTGGTTGTGAAGCGCCCAGAGGTCGTTGACGGACACCTGCCAACGCGCACCGCCCAGCAATCGGACCAGTCGTGCACCCTTACCCGGTTCAGCCACCACCGACAGCGCACAATAGAGGTCTGCGATGAAGGGGTTTCCGAGAATTCCCGCGACCCCGAGCAGGCGATACGCGACGTTCTTTTCGTCGAATGCGCGCAGAAAGGTGTCGAGATGAGTTCGCGTTTGGATCAGCATCGCCATGGTCGGCGGAGCCTCTCCGGGTTTGCGTTTGTTCGCGGTCGGGTCGAGTCGTTCGAGGAACCAATCCGCCAGCTGGTTCGCTTCGGCGGAGGTGCTCGGCGCAAAAGCGGCGTCAATGTCACAATCGCTCGCGCCGGCGAATGACGTGAGCCGACCGACATCGTGTAGGCCGTGCGCCGAACGGTTTTCCAAGAGTGTGT
>JBIIFF010000015.1:0-23111 GCA_044237445.1 Microbacteriaceae bacterium
AGGTGTCCGACATCATTGCTCACGCGCTGATGCCGAATCCCGATGCCGTCGAACTCAAACGACGCGTCAAGGTGCTCACTGACGCGTTCCCGCTTTACAACGGACTCGAGCAGTAACGCCAATGACGGCCGGGTTGCTGGATGGCACGGCGACCGCCGGGGCGATCAAAAGCGACCTGAAGGTGCGCGTCGACGCACTTCGCGCCAAGGGCGTCACGCCGGGACTCGCAACAGTACTGGTTGGGAACGACCCCGGGTCCGAGTGGTACGTGGGCGGCAAGCACAAGGATTGCGCCGAGGTCGGAATCTCATCGATCCGCCGCGAGCTTCCCGATAGCGCGACACAAGCCGAGGTCCAGGCCGTCATCGATGAGTTGAATTCCAACGAGGACGTCACCGGGTTTATCGTCCAGTTGCCCTTGCCGAAACACATCGACACCGATGCGATTCTCGAACGCATTGATCCGAATAAGGATGCCGATGGCCTCCATCCGATGAACCTCGGACGACTCGTCAATCGCGCGACGGGACCCATCACATCGCCACTGCCGTGCACCCCTCGAGGCGTCATTGAGCTCGTCGAACGTCACGGTATCTCGTGGAACGGGCTCAATGTCGTCGTCATCGGTCGCGGAATCACCGTCGGCCGACCCATTGGGTCGCTTCTCACTCGCAAAGAAATCAACGCCACCGTGACGCTCACGCACACCGGGACGCGAAACCTTGCCGAGCACCTGAAGGCGGCGGATGTGATTGTTGCGGCCGCGGGCTCGCCGTCGATCGTGACGGCCGCCAACGTCAAGCCGGGCGCGATTGTCCTGGATGTGGGCGTCTCGCGCGTGACGAACCCCGACGGAACCACCCGAATCGCCGGGGACGTCGATGAGGATGTGCGTGAGGTCGCCGCGTGGGTGTCGCCGAATCCCGGTGGGGTCGGACCGATGACACGCGCACTGCTGTTGCAGAACGTTGTCGAAATAGCGGAGCGCGGCCTCTAAACCACGGTCACGGGTTCGCGCCGTTGCGACCGCTGATCATTCCGCCCAACTCGGGCATCACCCGAACGATTGAGGCCAGAGTGTCCAGCACCAGCCAGGTGTCTTTCGACAGGATGATGTGGGTTCGATCCCTAATCAGGGGGTTGGTGTCGAGCTCGGACTTGATGAAATCCGCCCGGTCCGTGGTGTCACCGAACACCATCAGTACCGTCCCCTCCGCACAGGTCTGGGCGGCGACGGCACCGGGTGTCGGCACCGTCGACCACGAGGTGCAGGACCCGCCCGCGGCGACAAACCGCTCACGCAGGTTGTCAAGTTCGGCCGGCGTCGTAACGGAACATCCCGACAACAACAGTGCGCCGACGAGTACCCCCACCACACCGCGACGAGCCGCCATCGCTCCATCCTAGAGAGCGCGACATTCGGTACGCTCGACGTATGGCGAAGTTGTATTTCCGATATGGCGCGATGAACAGCGGCAAGAGCACGGCGTTGCTTCAGGCGGCGTATAACTACGCTGAGCGCGGGCAGCAGGTTCTCATCGCGAAACCGCGAACCGACACGAAGGGCGAATCGGCGATCGTGTCGCGTTTGGGAGTTCAGCGACCCGTCAACTTCGTGGTCGGCCCGCACGACGACGTTCGGACGATGTTCGACGCCTACCGCTCTCAGACGCAAGCCACGTCGGGGCAAAATGTCGCCTGTTTGCTGATTGACGAGGCACAGTTTCTCTCTGCCGACCAGGTTGACGACCTGCTCCGCATCGCCATCCTCGACGACATTCCCGTTCTCGCCTACGGAATCCGCACCGATTTTCAGACCATCGCCTTCCCCGGTTCGCGTCGACTGCTGGAAATCGCGCACGCGGTGGAAGAACTCAAAACCATCTGCCGATGCGGGCGAAAAGCGATGTTCAATGCCCGTCTCGTCAACGGTGCGTTCATCTTTGACGGTGACCAGGTCGCCATCGACGGCGACGACGTCACCTACGAGTCGCTGTGTGGAGCGTGCTACCTGCGCGAATCAAACGGGATGCTCGCCCACGGGTTCAACGCCCCACAGGCCTTTACCCCGACGCTCGCGCCCGACGCCGACTTTTCTTAGGCGTCGACGGGCGTTAGCAACTGCGTTTCGGCCAGTTCGCGATAGAGCGGGACGGTCTTGAGAAGTTGTTTGTGGGTGCCGACACCCAGCACGACACCTTTTCGTAGGACCACAATCTGGTCGCTGTCGATGACGGTGGACAGCCGGTGAGCGATGACGATGAGCGTGCGCTGAGCGGACACTCGGTCGATCGCGTCCTTCATCAACTGCTCGTTGAGTCCGTCGAGGCTTGACGTCGATTCGTCCAGCAACAGGATGGGCGCGGCCGCGAGGAGCGCTCGGGCGATGGCCAGTCGCTGACGCTCGCCACCGGACAGTAGGACGCCGCCCTCACCGACGGGGGAATGGATTCCGCGTTCGTCACGGTCGACGATGTTGGACAGGTTGACCTCGGCGAGGACCGCGAGGCATTCGGCGTCTGTTGCGTTCGGGGCGCCGAGAATAAGGTTGTCGCGAATCGAACCAGCCAAAACGGGCGCGTCCTGTTCGACATAGCCGATTGCGCTGCGCAATTCGGCGCGATCCAACGACCGCACGTCGTGCCCGCCGAGCCGGATGGAACCCGAAAGCGGGTCGTAGAACCTCTCGATGAGGGACAGGATCGTGGACTTGCCCGAACCGCTGGGCCCCACCAGAGCGATGCGCGTGCCCGTTTTCACGGTGAACGACACCGAGTCGAGAATCGGGTTTTCCGGGTCGTAGGCGAACGAGACGTTGTCGAACTCGATCGCGACGGGGCCGAGTTCGCCGTCCAGTTTCTCGGTGACGACGTCGTTTGCCGTCTCGCCGGGGAGCTCGATGATTTCCTGAATTCGCCCCAGTGCTCCGAGCGCCTGCATCACCGAGGTGAACGCACCGATTGCTTGGCCCAGCGGCATGATCATGATGAACAGGAACAAGATGAACGACACGAGTTGGGCGACCTCGATGGTGCCGGTCGCGACGCGGAAACCGCCGACGCCGAGAACGACGAGGAACGACACCTGCATCGCGATGCTCGAGATGGGGACGACGAACGCGGAGATACGCGCGACGTCCAACCCGGCTCGCCACGCTCCGCGAGCGTCACCGTCGACGGAGTCGATTTCGCGCTGAACCGCGTTGGCCGCGCGCACCGTGCGAACCGCCGAAATCGCGCGTTCGACCGACGCGGTGAGGTCACCGACGCGGTCCTGCGCGATGCGCGAGTAGACCCGAATCCGGCGCGACAGCGCGATGACGATGATGATGGACGACACCACGACCGTGAAGGTGAGCCCGAACAGCACGCTGTCGATAACAAGCATCGCGATGATGGCTCCGACAAACGTCACCGAACCGCCGATCGCCTCGACGAGTCCCTGGGTGAGTACCGCACGCAGCATGGTCGAGTCGGCACCGACGCGGGAGACGAGGTCGCCCGTCCGGCGCGCATCGAACTGACTGATCGGAAGGTTGAGCATTCGGGCGACGAGGTGTCGCCTCGACGACAGGACGACGCTTTCACCGGTGCGCTGTAGTAAATAATGACGGACGCTCGAGAGCAGCGCGCCACCAACCACAAGGGCGATGAGTGCGGGGACGAGCCACCCCAGCTCTGCGCCCGATTGCACGGTGGAAATCACCTGGGCGACGAGCAGAGGTTGGCCGAGCGATGCGCCCGCGCCGAGGAGGCTGAGAACAACCACAACCGCCAAAATCTTTTTGTGTTCGAGCAGGTAGGGGACGAGTTGCGAGAACGTCGCCTTGGGGCCGGCGGAATCATCGGGTCCGCCACCACGTCGAAATCCGCCAAAACGAGGAGATGACATGGGAATCCTTTGCGGTATGACGCTAACGATGAGCGCATTGCGAGGCGCACCAGAATGGCATCGCCTCTACTGACTAGACTATGTCTTTGTGTCTGAACCCGTAATCCGTGCCGTCAATATCACCAAAAGATATGACGATTTCGTTGCCGTCAACGGCATTTCGTTCGAGGTTGCGCGTGGCGAATCCTTCGGACTGCTGGGCCCGAACGGCGCGGGTAAATCAACGACGATGAAGATGATCGCGGCGGTGTCGACGCGCACCTCGGGCGACCTCACCGTTCTCGGTCTCGATCCGAACACCGACGGACCCGCCATTCGGTCACAGCTCGGGGTGGTCCCCCAAGAGGACAACCTCGACCAGGAACTTCGTGTTCGCGAAAACCTGACCACCTACGGACGGTTTTTCGGGATGTCCCACGCCGAGGTTGGAAAACGCGCCGACGAACTGCTCGAGTTCGCACAGTTGTCCGATCGTGCCAAGGCGAAAGTCGAACCCCTCTCGGGTGGCATGAAGCGACGATTGACAATTGCGCGGTCGTTGATGAACGACCCGCAAATGCTGTTGCTGGACGAACCGACCACCGGACTCGACCCACAGGCGCGACATATCTTGTGGGATCGCCTGTTCCGCCTCAAAGAAAACGGCACGACCCTGGTGTTGACCACCCACTACATGGACGAAGCCGAACAACTGAGCGACCGCATCATCGTGGTCGACAAAGGCGAAATCATGGCCGAGGGTTCGCCGGCTCACCTGATTCGCACCTATTCCACCCGCGAGGTGCTCGAGGTCCGTTACGGGTCCGACAAGAACGCATCGGTCGCGAAAAAGATTGCCGATGTTGGCGAACGACAGGAAATCCTGCCCGACCGTATTCTCATTTACAGTGCCGACGGCGAGCGCGACTTGGCGGAAATCACCAGTCGCGGCCACCACCCGACGACAAGCCTTGTTCGACGATCCTCTCTCGAAGACGTGTTCCTGCGCCTGACCGGTCGAAGCCTCGTCGAATGACCTCAGCGGCGGACATCGCGGCGAAAGCGGAAAAACCGCGCCGCTGGGGGTGGTGGTACATCACCGAATTACGCCTTCGCGAAATGAAGGGGTATCTCAGCTACGTCGTGACGTCCAGTTTCGGAAACCCGATCATCTATCTGCTCGCGCTGGGAGTGGGGCTCTCGAATCTCGTGCCCCAGGGAATTGACGGCGTGCCGTTCCTGGTGTTTGTCGCACCCGCTATGTTGATGTCGACGATTCTGTCGGTCGGGGCCGAAGAGGGAATGTACCCGGTCCTCAGCGGGTTCAAGTGGCACAAGGTGTTTTTCGCGATTCACGCGACACCCATCACCCCCGGTCAAATTGTGGCGGGATTCTTCGTGCACCTCGCGATTCGTTTCGCCTTCACCGCGGGCATCTTCTACATTGCGATTCTAGCGTTCGGAGCGGTTCCGCTCGGAACTGGCTGGCTGATGATTCCCATCGCGATTCTCGGCGCATTTGCGATCATGACGCCATTGGCGGCTTACGCCGCCCAACTCGAAGACGACAACGGACAGTTCGCGTTGATTCAACGCATGGTGGTCATGCCCATGTTCCTCTTTTCCGGCACATTTTTCCCCATCTCCGAAATCCCCGACTGGCTTGAATGGGTGGCGTGGGTTTCACCGCTGTGGCACGCATCTCAATTGGGGCGTGTCGTCAGCTACGGGATGGTCGAACCGATCTGGTTGACGATTCTGCACCTCGTCGTTCTCGTCTCGTTCGCCGCTGTGGGGGCGCTTCTGACCCGCCGCGCCTTCATCACGAGGTTGACCCGATGAGTGAGGAAATGAAAGTGAGTGCCGCGGTTGCGCCGCGCCGCCGATTCGGCGGCATGTCCGCGGGAAATGCGCGAGCGGTAATCGAGCGCGGATTGCGCGCGACGATGTCGAACAACTACCTGATCATCCTCAGCGGGTTCTTCGAGCCAGTGTTTTATCTCTTGTCGATGGGAATCGGACTCGGCGGCATCATCGGGGACATCGAACTGAACGGCGAGATGATCGCGTACGGTGCCTACATTGCTCCTGCGCTGCTCGCCGTTTCGGCGATGAACGGGGCAATCTACGATTCGACCTGGAACGTCTTTTTCAAACTCAACTTCGGCAAGTTGTATCAGACGATGCTGCTGACGTCGCTGGGCCCGGTGGACGTCGCTATCGGCGAAATCACGCTCGCACTGCTGCGCGGCGGGGTGTACGCGGTCGGTTTCCTCATCGTGATGCAGGTGATGGGGCTCGTCCTGTCGCCCCTCGCGCTCCTCGCAATCCCCGCGGTTATTCTCATCGCCGCGGGCTTCGCCTCTATCGGAATGGCGTTCACGTCTTACATGAAGACCTTCCAACAGATTGATTGGCTGCCCATGGTGATGTTGCCGATGTTCCTGTTCTCGGCAACGTTTTTCCCGATTTCGGTGTACCCCGAGGCTATCCAGATGATGATCCAGTGTTTCCCGCTGTGGCACGGTGTCGAGTTGATCCGAATGCTCACGACCGGTGAGGTCACCGCCATGATCTGGGTGCACATCGGGTACTACGTCGTCATGCTGGGAGTCGGCGTTGTCGTCGTGTCGCGTCGACTGCGCACACTATTTCTTCGCTGACCCGCCCAGTCGACGCGTGGCCGCCGACACGATTCGCCGGACGATGGTTCGGCGGGGTTGTGCCTCGAGAACGGACAGAAGGTAGTCGAGGTCATCGCTGTCCGTGTTCTCAACGAGGTAGCCCAGACCGAGCCGTTCCAGACTCGCACGGGCGACGTCGGGGTCTTCAATGCGGTCAATCGGCAGCCGCTCGTCCTGGCGATGCACCCGAGGCGCCCAGGTTGGATCGACCTGCAGTTCGGGGAGCGTCGGTATCTCTGTCCGCAGGAATTTCCAGAGCGTCACCGGGTCTCCCAGTGCGAGGAGGTCGGAATAGGTCAGTGACACGAACGGTTTCTGTGATGCAGAGACAAGCCGAAGGAAGTCGCGAATCTGAGTCGAATAGGCACGGGCGCGGTCACGGAAGAACGCCTCGTCGTAGTTGACGGCGAACTGGGTTGTCCCCGCGTTCATCCAGGTCTGTGATTTGTCAACCAATGCGCGTGACACCCACGCGGAAAAGGGGTTGCGCCGAAGGACGATGACCCCGGCCGCATTGTCGATCAGAATGCGGCGAGCGCGGTCATCGCGCAGATGTTGTCCGAGCACCTTGACCGCGAACAGAGTGACACCATCGATGTGTTCGCGAAATGCGAGCGTGGCGAGTGGGTCGGTGATGGCGGCGTCCGCTAATGCGTCGTGGGATCCGTAGGGCGCAAGGCCTTCCTCGACGAATTCCGCCTCTTTTGATTTCGGTTGGCGGTGAAAGAATTCGCCGAGGGACGCGACGCCACTCAACGCCTTGAGAAGGTCAAGAAGGTGGTTACTGCCGGAACGCGAATGCGCGAGGATGAGAGGATACGGTGCCACCAACGGTGTCCTTACGTCTGGGACCCCCAGTTTAGCCCTGGCGCAGATTCCTCAGCATGGCGGCGGTCGCCACGGCAGCCATCGCCGCTTCGGCTCCTTTATCTTCGCGGGAGCCGGTGAGTCCGGCCCGGTCGATTCCCTGCTGTTCGTCGTCGAGCGTCAACACCCCGAAACCCACCGGTTTTCCCTCGTCGAGAGCGACACGGGTCAACCCGTCCGTCGCCGCGTTCGACACGAAGTCGAAGTGCGGTGTTCCGCCCCGGATGATGACACCGAGGCACACCACGGCGTCGGCACCGTTTCGCAGGGCCGCCTGGGCGACCACGGGCAGTTCGAACGCGCCGGGGACTCGGACGAGAGTGTGGTGCGCCCCGGACGCGTCCAGAGCGCGCTGAGCGCCGGCGATGAGGCCGTCGGTGATCTCGTCGTGCCATGACCCCGCAACGATGACAACGTTGAGACCCGAGCCGTCAACCGACAGTTCGGGCGAGCCGTGCCCGGCCACCGTGCTACGCCTCGTCCTGTGCGACCGTTGGGGAATTGACGAGTGCGCCGGGGAGTTGGTGCCCCATCCGATCGCGCTTCGCACCGAGATAGCCGATGTTCACGTCGCCCACGCCGACAACGAGGGGAACCAGTTCCGTCACTTCGATGCCGTGTTCAACCAGTTGTCGGCGCTTTTCGGGGTTGTTGGACAATAACCGAATAGACGAGATGCCGAGGTCACGCAAGATCGCGGCGGCCACCCCATAGTCCCGCGCATCGGCGGGAAGCCCGAGGGCCAGGTTGGCGTCGAGAGTGTCGAGCCCGTCTTCTTGCAGACGATACGCCTTGAGCTTGTTGGTGAGACCGATGCCACGGCCCTCGTGGCCGCGAAGGTACACGACTACTCCGCCTTCTTTGTCGACGGTTTCCATCGCGGCGTCGAGTTGCGGGCCACATTCGCACTTGAGCGACCCCATCGCTTCACCGGTCAAACACTCCGAGTGAAGCCGAACGAGGGCACCGTCTTTCGGTTCACCACCGACGATGGCGACGTGGTCGACGCGGGTTTCGTGGTCGCGATAGGCGCGGATTCGGAATGAACCGTGAGTGGTCGGGACGAAGGTTTCAACCTCAAAGGAATACCGTTCGGCGTTTCCGTCCGGAAGTTCGTTGACCTGTGTGCCGAGGTGTTCGGCGAGTTCTTCGATCGACACGACAACGAGATTGTGTTCTTCCGCGAACGCGGTGAGCGCGGCTCCGCGCATCATCGTCCCGTCGTCCATCGTCAGTTCGCCGATTACGGCGACGGGCTGTAACCCAGCGAGGTTCATGAGGTCCACCGCCGCTTCGGTGTGACCGGCACGTTCGCGCACGCCACCGGGCACAGCGCGAAGCGGAATGATGTGACCCGGACGGATCAGATCACCAGGGCCGCTCGCGGGATTCGCCAATACGCGTAGCGTTTCCGCGCGATCGTGCGCCGAGATGCCCGTCGTGACGCCCTCGGCCGCATCCACACTGACGGTGTAGGCGGTTCGACGGAAGTCTTGGTTGTGTTCGACCATGAGCGGCAGATCAAGTTCGTTGGCGCGTTCGTTCGTCATCGGCGCACACAGAAAACCACTGGTGTGACGAATCGTCCAGGCGAGCCATTCGGTGGTGACCTTTTCGGCCGCCATGATGACATCCCCTTCGTTTTCGCGGTCGGCGGAATCGGTGACGAGCACGGGTTTGCCGGCCCGCAGTTCGGCGATGGCGGTTTCGATGATGGTCATGCGAACGCCCCTTTCGTGAAGTGAGCGAGACGCGCGATGTGACGCGCGAGTATGTCTGTTTCGATGTTGACGGTGTCACCGGGTTCGAGGACACCCAGCGTCGTGGCGACGAGGGTTTCGGGGATGAGAGAAACTTCGCACCAGTCGTCGCCGACGGCCGAAACCGTGAGCGAGACGCCATCAATGGTGATCGATCCCTTATCCACGACGAGAGGCGCATGGTCGGCACTCAGCGCAAAGCGGATCACCCGCCAATCACCCGACTGGCGGGTGTCCAGCACGGTGGCGGTACCGTCCACGTGTCCCTGCACGATGTGCCCACCAAGCTGCTCGCCGGCGGCCATCGCAGACTCGACGTTGACAGTGCGTCCCGCGGCCCACTGATCGGGGTTCGACATTGCGATTGTCTGTCCCATGACATCTGCGACGAAGGAATCGCTCGTTTGTTCAATGACGGTTAGGCACACTCCGCTGATCGCAATCGAGTCACCGTGCCCAGCCTTGGCAACGGCTCGCGGCGCGCGAACGGTGACCCGGACCGAATCGTCGGTTGACGCGACGTGCGTGATGCTGCCGAGTTCGGCGATGATTCCCGTGAACATTTAGTGAGCCTCTCGTGCGGTGATGACGAGCGTTCCACCCATGACGTCGGTGTGTGTGACGCTGAGCTTTCGCGCCGCATTGAGTGTGGGAATCCCGAGGTCACCCGTCGCGGTGTGGTCGCCGCCCAACAGCATCGGGGCGATACAGACGACATATTCGTCGACGAGTCCTTCGCGAATGAAAGAATTCATGAGGCGCGGACCGCCCTCGAGGAAGAGGCTGCGAATTCCGATGTTGTAGAGGCGCTCCAAGATTTCGACAAGCGCTCCGGATTCTTGGAGGACACCGCGCGGATGTCCCCACAGTCCGGATCCGGCCGGCAGCGGAGTGTCCCCGATGACCACGGCGAGTGGCTGGTTGGGGAAGAGGCTGCCGTCCGCGGTCCGAGCAGTGAGACTCGGATTGTCCGCGATTGCGGTGCCCGTGCCGATGGCAATGGTGTCGTGCTGCGAACGCAACAGGTGAATGTAGGTGCGCGACTCGGCGGAGGTGATCCACTGGCTGCTTCCGTCGCTTGCTGCGGTTCGGCCGTCCAAGCTAGAACCCCACTTGGCGGTCACCCAGGGTCGCTTGAGGCGGTTGGCGGTCAGCCATCGCTCGACGAGTTGGTATCCCTCACCCGACAGGACGCCCGACACCACGTCGACACCGGCGGCCCGCAGTGTTTCTGCGCCACCGCTCGATTTGTTTCCGGGGTCGTCCAAGGAATAAACGACGCGGGCGATGCCGGCGTCAATTAATGCCTGGGCACAGGGTCCGGTTCGACCGGTGTGGTTGCACGGCTCGAGCGTGACGACCGCTGTCAATCCCTTGGCGCTCTCGACCTTGGACAGCGCGTCGACCTCGGCGTGCGTCGTTCCCGCACCACGGTGCCACCCTTCGGCAACGATGGTTCCGTGATCGTCCACGAGAACACACCCGACCTGGGGGTTTTCTCCCGTTCGCGGGCCACGTTCGGCGAGCTCACGGGCGCGACGCATAGCGTCATCGTAGGTACTGACTGGCATTGGGACTCCTTCCGAGCAGGGAATCCGGGGTGACGACGAGACGTCGCGGGGCTCGCACAGATACTGCGGAGCCCACCGTGCTTCCTCTCATCCGGACTATAACCGTCGGTCTCGGAATTTCACCGAGTCAACCGCTCGGCCGAGGCCTTGCGGGTCGCGGACTTTAACCGCCGGCTCAGATTTTCACTGACCCCGGAGCACGTGCTCTGTACCTATGCTATCCCGCCGTGGCACCAACCGCCACGGCGGTGTCCAAGAATCATCCAAGAAATCAGGGGCGGGGAAGGAAGCCGACGGCGTCGTACACGCGCGTCAGCGTGGCCTCGGCGATCTGGCCCGCCCGATCGGCGTTCACCGCGAGCATTCGATCCAGTTCGGCGGGATCGGCTAACAAGTCCAGTGTTCGGGCGCGAATCGGCTCAAATTCCGCGACCACGGCGTCGGCGACGGCACCCTTGAGGTCGCCGTACCCTTTCCCTGCGAATTCTTCTTCCAAGCGGTCAATCGGCGTTCCGCCCAACAGCGACAGGATTCCGAGCAGGTTGGACACCCCCTCCTTGTTCGCGGGGTCAAAGCGAATGTCGCGGTCGGTGTCCGTCACCGCGGACTTGATTTTCTTCGCCACCGTCGTTGGGTCGTCGAGCAGCCAGACAATCCCCTGGGGCGATTCGCCCGACTTGGACATCTTGGATTCGGGACTCTGCAGGTCAAACACCTTGGCCGACTCTTTCAGGATGCGAACCTCGGGGACCACGAGCGTGTCGCCAAACCGCGAGTTGAATCGCGCCGCGATGTCACGGGTCAGCTCGATGTGTTGGCGCTGGTCTTCGCCCACCGGGACCACCGCCGCATCGTAGAGAAGGATGTCCGCTGCCTGCAGAATCGGGTAGGTGAAGAGCCCAACGCTCGCCGAATCGGCGCCCTGTTTCGCGGACTTGTCCTTGAACTGTGTCATCCGGGACGCCTCACCGAATCCCGTAATCGTGTTGAAGACCCACGCCAGCTGGGTGTGCGCGGGGACGTGTGACTGAACGAACAGCGTGGAGTGGTCGGGGTCAATGCCGGCGGCGATGTACTGCGCCGCGGTGCGCCGCGTGTTCTCGCGAAGCTTCGCCGGGTCTTGTGGAACGGTGATCGCGTGAAGGTCGACAACGCAGAACACGGCGTCGTGAGTCGACTGCATGTCGCGCCACTGCATGAGCGCACCGGCGTAATTCCCGAGGTGCAACGATTCGGCGCTGGGTTGCATCCCCGAAAACAGTCGTGGTCCGGTCATGTCCGTCCTTCGATGTCGTAGTCGATCACAACGGGGGCGTGATCACTCCAGCGAGTATCCCACGCATCGGCTTTGTCGATGGCATAGGAAACGGCGGTCGCAGCCAGAGTGGACGTTGCCAGGTGGTAATCAATGCGCCAGCCGGTGTCGGTGTCAAACGCTTGTCCGCGTTGGCTCCACCAGGTGTAGGGACCGGGTACTTCCCCGGCGAAACGCCGCCCAAGGTCCACCCAGCCGAGCCCAGCGCCCGCGTTGTAGGCCGGGTCGTCCTCGGCCCCGACGAATCGGTCGAAATATGCCCGTTCCGCGGGCAGGAAGCCGGCTTTCTTCGTGTTGCCTTTCCAATTCTTGATGTCGAGGGTTCGGTGCCCAACATTGAGGTCGCCGATCACGAGCGCGAGCGACCCGTTCGCGGCGAGTTCCGTCAGTCTCGTCTCCATCGCGTCGAGGAATCGATATTTTTCGACCTGTTTAGGAGTGTCGACCTCGCCCGAGTGGACGTAACACGAGACGACGGTGAGGGTCGTAGCCCCGGCCGTAAAGTCAGCCTCGATCCATCGACCGGCGCTGTCGAAATCGCCGGGCCCGAATTCGGTTCGAACATCGGTGGGGGAAGCGCGAGAAAAAATGGCGACACCGGCACGCCCCTTCGCCGTGGCTTCGTCGTTCACCACGTGCCAGCCCGAATCGACGAGCGCGTCGATGTCGATGCGTTCCGCCCGGACTTCTTGGACTCCCAGAATGTCGATATCACGACCAGCAAGCCATTCGCCCATGCCCTTGCGGTAAGCGGCCCGAATGCCGTTGACATTGACCGAGGCGATGCGAGTGACCATGCCCCAATCCTAGGGTCGGTGCCGGACCGCGAACCGCTTAATCCCGGCGTCCGCGTCCGAACAGTTTCGCCAAGAAGCCGCGCTCGGAAGACGAACCAACAGGGACCGACGGGGCCGCCGCCGATTCCACCGCCACGAGTTTCGCGGTTCCATCGGTTATCTGCGTCACCAAGCGTTCGATGAGGTCGCGCGGCGTATGAATCGCCGGGGCGAGTTCCCCTTCGAGATACGGTTTACCCACGAATCGGTCGCGACCAACGACTGGTACGTCCACCGCGAAAATCACGCCGTCGGCCTGGTCGATATCAGTTTCGACGAGCGGTGCGGATCCCGCTGCGCCCTGGGTTTCAATGAGGATTTCGTGACCTAACTGTTCGCCGGCCAGGTTGAGAGCCTCGGTCGCCAAATAGGTCGACACAATCCCGCTGAAACAGGATGTGACGCACAGGATTTTCACAGTGACACCGCGGTGATCATGATTTGCGCCTCACACGCTAGTTCTATCGAAGCCGACGCTAGCGCCGGACGCCGGAAATGGCCGCTTGTTTCACTTCCGAAATCGCTCGGGTCACTTCGATGCCGCGAGGGCACGCCTCTGAGCAGTTGAAGGTGGTGCGGCAACGCCACACGCCTTCTTTCGAGTTGAGGATGTCCAATCGCACCTGGGCCGCTTCGTCACGCGAGTCGAAAATGAATCGGTGAGCCGCCACAATCGCCGCCGGGCCAAAGTACTGTCCGTCGGTCCAAAACACGGGGCACGACGTCGTGCACGCGGCGCACAGGATGCATTTGGTCGTGTCATCAAAACGTTCGCGCTGCTCGGGTGTCTGAATGTTTTCTTTCTCCGGCTTGGACGTCGATTGAAGGAACGGCTGGACCTCGCGGTATGCCGCAAAGAACGGTTCCATGTCGACGATCAGGTCTTTTTCCAAGGGCAGGCCCTTGATCGCCTCAACATAGACGGGCTTGGAGATGTCGAGGTCTTTGATCAGAGTTTTGCAGGCGAGACGGTTCCGACCGTTGATTCGCATCGCGTCCGACCCACAAATCCCGTGGGCACACGAACGGCGGAACGACAGCGAACCGTCCTGTTCCCATTTGATCTTGTGCAGGCCATCGAGCACACGGTCGGTCGAGTACATGTCGACCTCGAAGTTCTCCCAGTACGCTTCCTGATCCGTTTCGGGGTTGAACCGTCGGACGATAAAGGTGACGGTGAATGAGTCGACGACGCCAAGTTCGGCCATCAGTATTTCCTCTCCATGGGCGGATAATTCGTGATGACGACGGGCTTCCAATCGATTTCGATTTTCGCGCCCTTCTTGTAGGCCATCGTGTGCTTCATGTATTTTTCATCGTTACGGTCGGGGAAGTCATCACGCATGTGTCCACCGCGGCTTTCCTTGCGGTTTCGGGCGGAAACGACGACAACCTCGGCGAGGTCGAGCAGGAATCCGAGTTCGATGGCTTCGAGCAGATCGGTGTTGAACCGCTGACCGCGGTCGTGGATTCCGACCTTGAGGTAACGCTTCCGCAACCCTTCGATGACGGTTTGCACGTGCTTGAGCGATTCTTCGGTTCGGAACACCTGGGCGTTTCGGTCCATTTCCAGCTGCAGTTCCTTGCGGATCGCAGCGACGTTTTCCGTTCCGTCCGCGGTGCGCATTTGTTCGAGGAGCCCGAGCACGAAGGATTCCGACGCCTTCGGCATCGCGGGGCGCTTGGTCTTGTTTGCGTAGGCGGCGGCGTTACGGCCCGCGCGCTTTCCGAACACGTTGATGTCGAGCAGCGAGTTGGTTCCCAGACGGTTCGAGCCGTGAACCGACACACACGCGCACTCGCCGGCAGCATAAAGCCCCGGGATTACGGTCGTGTTGTTGATCAACACCTCGGCGTCCGTGTTGGTCGGGATTCCGCCCATCGCATAGTGTGCGGTCGGCATCACGGGCACGGGCTCGGTGACCGGGTCTACTCCGAGATAGGTGCGGGCGAACTCGGTGATGTCGGGAAGTTTCGTTTCGAGAACTTCGGCACCGAGGTGCGTGCAGTCGAGCAACACGTAGTCCTTGTTGGGTCCGGCGCCACGGCCCTCGGCGACCTCTTGAACCATGCAGCGGGAAATGATGTCACGCGGTGCGAGGTCCTTGATAGTCGGGGCGTATCGCTCCATAAAACGCTCACCGTTCGCGTTCCGCAAAATCGCACCTTCGCCTCGGGCGCCCTCGGTGAGGAGGATTCCGAGTCCGGCGAGCCCGGTCGGGTGGAACTGGAAGAACTCCATATCTTCGAGCGGGATGCCTTTGCGCCAGACGATGCCGACGCCGTCGCCGGTGAGGGTGTGCGCGTTCGAGGTGGTCTTGAACATCTTGCCGAAACCGCCCGTGGCAAAAATCACCGAGGTGGCGTTGAACACGTGGACGTCACCGGTCGAAAGTTCGTAGGCGACAACGCCGGTCGTTCGGGTCGTGCCTTTTTCTTCGGTCAGAATCAAATCGAGCACGTAGAACTCGTTGTAGAACTCGACGCCCAACTTGGTGCAGTTCTGGAAGAGAGTCTGCAGAATCATGTGTCCGGTGCGGTCGGCCGAATAGCACGAGCGGCGAACCGGTGCTTTACCGTGGTCGCGGGTGTGGCCACCAAACCGGCGTTGGTCTATTTTGCCGTCGGGCGTGCGGTTGAACGGGAGTCCCATGTTCTCGAGGTCGATAATCGCGTCGATGGCTTCGCGCGCGAGAATCTCGGCGGCGTCCTGATCCACGAGGTAGTCACCGCCTTTGACGGTGTCGAACGTGTGCCATTCCCACGAGTCCTCTTCGACGTTGGCCAGCGCGGCGGCCATTCCGCCCTGCGCCGCACCCGTGTGCGACCTCGTTGGGTACAACTTGGTGATGACGGCGGTTTTGGCGTTGGGGGCAGACTCGATGGCCGCGCGCATGCCCGCACCACCCGCTCCAACAATGACGACGTCGTATTCGTGATGATGAACCGTGGTCACGGTTTGTGCTCCTTAGAGGGTTGGTGTCAGCCTGCGCTGCAGAACGAGGGAAGAAGACTCAGGGGTGCTCCGGCGGGACACGGGTCGAGAGTGAAGACAACGAGTGTTCCAAGGGTTATGAGAACTGCGGCGGAAACCACGAGTGAGGCGTGCAACACCTTTTTGAGTCGCGGGCGCGTCACGTAGTCGTCGACGACGACGCGCATTCCGTTCGTGCCGTGAATGAGCGCGAGCCACAGAAGGGAAACGTCGAACCACTGCCAGAACGGGTCCGCCAGCTTGCCGGCGACGAAGGCGAAGTCGATTGCCTTGACCCCACCGTCTTGCATGAGGTTCACGGTGAGGTGGGTGAAAATCAGCCCGATAAGAAGTACGCCGGACACGCGCATGAAAATCCAGCCGAGGCGTTCGAGACGAAGTGATTTCATCATCAACCTCCGAAGACGTGCATCAAGTGACGGGGGAGGAACGCGACCATAACGACGGTCCACAGCACGAGCACGCCGTAGAACAACGCGCGCTGGTGGCGAACTGCCCACCGGGTCATGTCGACCAGGATGATTCGCAATCCGTTGAATGCGTGGAACACGATGGCGGCGACGAGCCCCGCTTCGCCGAGGCCCATGATGGGAGTCTTGTAAGCCTCCATCACCACGTTGTACAGTTCCGGATCGAGCCGAACCGTTGCGGTGTCGAGAATGTGAACCAGCAGAAAGAAATACATGCCGACGCCGGTGATGCGGTGGAGAACCCACGACCACATTCCCTCGTGACCTCGGTACAGCGTTCCGCGAATCACCGTGCGTGGTTCGCGAGCGACGGTGTTTGCCACTCCATGCCTCCTGAAAAGTGTTCGAGTGCCTCTACTCTATCGCTCTCGCGTAGGCTGTTTGACATGGCCAACCAACGCCGCGACGCGAACTTTTACGCGATTATTCCCGCGGGCGGAGCGGGGTCGCGACTGTGGCCGTTGTCCAGAGCGGACTCACCAAAATTCCTGCACGACCTCACCGGAAGCGGACAGAGTCTTCTCGCCGAGACGTGGAACCGACTCGAGCCGATCGCGGGCAACAACATCATGGTGGTGTGCGGAAACGCCCACGCCACCGCCGTAGCGCGGGAATTGCCCGGGCTCGCTCCGGACAACGTGGTGCTCGAACCGTCGCCCAAAGACTCCACCGCCGCCATCGCTCTCGCCGCAGCGATTCTGGTGCGCCGAAACCCCGACGCAATCGTGGGGTCCTTCGCTGCCGACCATGTCATCGACGACGAACGACGTTTCGTGAGCGCCGTGAACGAAGCGATTGCCACGGCCGAAGCGGGATTCATCGTCACCATCGGAATTCGACCCACCTCGGCGTCGACGGCGTTCGGCTATATCGAGTCGGGCGACACGCTCGATGTTGAGTCCGCCCCTCACGCGCATCGGGTTGTGCGATTCGTGGAAAAACCCGACGCGGCCACGGCGACCGAGTATGTCGAGGGCGACACGCACCTGTGGAACGCGGGGATGTTCATCGCGAAGGCGAGTGTGTTGCTGGACGAATTGCGGGCGAACCGTCCCGATGTGGCAGAACCAATCGAGGCAATCGCCGAGGCGTGGGATTCGCCGAGCCGCCAGTCGGTGCTCGACGCGCTCTGGGCGACTATTCCCAAAGTTGCGATCGATTATTCGATTGCGGAACCGGCTGCAGAACACGGCCGCCTCGCGGTGATTCCCGGGGACTTCCGCTGGGACGACGTCGGTGACTTCGCGGCACTGGCACGGCTTCACACCAGCGGACGGGCTAATGTCCTCGCCACTCTCGGTGAAAACACCCGCGTTCTCAACGAGGGGTCGAGCGGTGTCGTCGTCTCGCAGACGAAACGACTCATTTCGCTCATCGGAGTGAAAGACATTGTCGTCGTCGACACCCCCGATGCCCTGCTCGTGACGACGGCCGCGCACGCCCAACGCGTCAAAAACATTGTGGAACAGATTCGCCAGTCGGGGGACGACACCGTCCTCTGAGAATTTTCTGCGGATTCCGTCGGAAACCCATCGAAATGTAACGATTCGGTAGTGTTTCGCGTGTTTTCGAGGTGTCTTTGGGTGCTAAACCCGCGTGCGTCAATAGGATAAAGACATTAAGTGGGGCCCGCCCGGAAATCTTCGGTCGGAAACCATTCCATTCAATGAGAGGAATCACCCTGTGAAGAACAACACTTCGCGTGCATGGACCGGACTCGCCTTGGCGAGTGCGGCCGCGGTCTTCTTGGCCGGCTGTGCAGTAGCACCCAGCGAAACCGCTGGTCCCGTCGAGCCAATCGACTACCTCGCCTGCGCCGTTTCGGACGAAGGCTCGTGGAACGACAAGTCGTTCAACCAGTCGGTTTATGAAGGACTCGAGAAGGCTCAGGCCGAACTCGGGGTTTCCATCGCGGACGCCGAATCGGCAACCCCCGATGACTTCGGACCCAACCTCCAGGCCATGATTGACCAGAGCTGCGATGTCACCATCGCTGTTGGATTCAACCTCGTTGACGCAGTCAACGCAGCGGCCGAGGCCAACCCCGAGATGAGCTTCGTCACGATTGACGGATGGTCGAACGGTGCAACCAACCTCAAGCCCGTCATGTACTCGATGAACCAGTCGTCGTACCTCGCTGGCTACCTCGCCGCAGCACAGTCCACGACCAAGGTCGTCGGCACCTACGGTGGAATGCAGATTCCTGCCGTCACCGACTTCATGACCGGCTTCTACTTCGGAGCTAAGGCGTGGGGAACCGACAACATGGCTGATGTCACTGTCGTTGGCTGGGATCCTGCCACCGAGACCGGTGACTTCATCGGTGACTTCGTCCCCAACTCGGGAACCTCGAAGACCATCGCCGCTGGCCAGATTGAAGCCGGCGCCGACGTTCTCTTCCCCGTCGGTGGCGACCAGTTCGGTGCAGTCTCCGAAGCCATCACTGAGGCCGGCATTGACGGCCGCATGATCGGTGTCGACAAGGACATCGCCGCAACCTCGCCCGAGTACGCCGAATGGGTTCTCTCGTCGGCTGAAAAGCGCATGACCCTTGCGGTGTTCGACATCATCAAGCAGGTCGCGGTTGACGGAGGCGCCTTCTCGGGCGAGGTCTACCTCGGAACGCTCGAGAACGGTGGAACCGCTCTCTCGGCCATCACCAACTACACCGGTGCTGCGGCACAGGCTGACGTTGAGGCCAAGCTGGCAGAAATCCAGGCCGGCATCATCGACGGGTCCATCAACCCGCTCGGTTAGGCTGTACACAGCTACAGTCGGGGGTCGTCGAGACGTAGTCTCGGCGGCCCCCGCTCTAATCTCTTCAAGGATGAATTGATGAAACTCGAACTCCGTGGAATCACCAAGCGATTCGGAACGCTCGTCGCGAACGACCACATCGACCTGGTGGTCAATTCGGGCGAGATTCACTCGCTGCTGGGCGAAAACGGAGCGGGAAAGTCAACGCTCATGAACGTCCTGTACGGCCTGTACGCCGCGGACGAAGGCGAAATCCTGTTGGACGATGTTGTTCACAAATTCAAGGGCCCCGGCGACGCTATGGCGGCCGGCATTGGCATGGTCCACCAACACTTCATGTTGATCCCCGTCTTCACCGTCGCCGAAAACGTGGTGCTCGGTCATGAGCCCACGGGAATCCTCGACACATTAGACCTCGATGCGGCACGGCAGTTGGTCCGTGAGATCTCGGATCGTTTCGGCTTTGAAATTGATCCGGACGCGCGCGTCGAAGACTTGCCCGTAGGCGCTCAGCAGCGGGTTGAAATTATCAAGGCGCTGGCGCGTGACGCCAAAGTCCTCGTCCTCGACGAACCGACCGCGGTTCTGACCCCCCAAGAAACCGATGAGTTGATGGCGATTATGAAGGGCCTCGCAAAGGCGGGGACGTCCATCGTGTTCATCACCCACAAATTGCGTGAAGTCCAGGCCGTGGCCGACCGCATCACGGTCATTCGTTTGGGTGCGGTTGTCGGTGAAGCAAAGCCGACGGACTCGGCGTCCACTCTCGCAACGTTGATGGTGGGCCGCGCGGTCGACCTTTCGGTGACCAAGAAGCCCTCCACCGGCGGTGACGCTGGACTTTCTGTTTCAGGCCTCACCGTCGTGGGCGACCGGAACAACAAGGTGGTGGACGACGTGTCCTTCGAGGTTCGTGCTGGCGAAGTCTTGGCCATCGCGGGGGTCCAGGGCAACGGACAGACCGAACTGGCCGAAGCGCTCGTCGGTCTGCGTGCTCCGACCGCCGGAACAATCCACCTCGGGTCATTGGACATCACCCACGCGAGCGTGCGCGAGGTAATCGATGCGGGTGTCGGGTACATCCCCGAAGACCGTTCCAAAGACGGATTGGTCGGAGACTTCACGATTGCCGAAAACTTCATGGTTAACCGTTCGTACGGACCGCCCTTCGCCAAAGGACTCAACATAGATTTTGCGAACCGCGAACGGATTGCCGCTCAACTCATCTCTGAATACGACGTGCGGACCCCGTCCCAACTGACCCTCGCCAAGAAACTGAGCGGCGGAAATCAACAAAAGGTCGTTGTCGCCCGCGAACTCAGCCGCGACCTCAGTTTGTTGATAGCGTCTCAGCCCACGCGCGGAGTCGATGTCGGCTCGATCGAGTTCATCCACGCGCGCATCATGGCGACGCGGAATGCGGGAAAACCCGTGGTCATTGTCTCAACCGAGTTGGACGAAGTGACGGCGCTCGCCGACCGAATCGCCGTGATGTATCGGGGACGTATTGTCGGGATTGTCGATGCCGCGACTCCGCGCGAGACACTGGGTCGGATGATGGCAGGAGCAACGATATGAGTGACGTGACAGAAACGCCACCGGTGAACCGCGGACAGGCGGTCCTCCGCGAGATCATGTCGGGTGGTGCGACCCGCGCCATCCTCTCGGTTGCGTTGGGTTTCCTCGTCGGCGCGGTGTTCATGGTGTTCTCCAGCGAAGAATTCCTCGCCGCAGCGCAGTACTTCACGGCGCGGCCCACCGACGCCCTCGGCGCCGCGTGGACCGCAATCGCGGACGGGTATTCCGCGCTGTTTCGAGGGTCAATTTACAACTACAACGCCGACAACCTCGAGGCCGCTATTCGGCCGATGACCGAGACCCTGCGTTTCGCCGGTCCGCTCATCGCATCGGGACTGGGTGTAGCCCTCGCCTTCCGAGTCGGTCTGTTCAACATCGGGGCCAGCGGACAACTGTTGTTCGGAGCGCTCTGGGCAACCTGGATCTCGACCCGAGTCGAACTCCCGTGGGGCGTCCACCTCGTCGTCGCGGTCCTCGTGGCGATTCTCGGTGCGGCGGCCTACGGTGCCGTCGTCGGTTTCCTCAAGGCGCGAACGGGCGCCCACGAAGTCATCGTCACGATCATGCTGAACTACATCGCGGCCGGAATTCTCACGTTCTTCTTCCGCACGCCCGAACTTCTCCGGGAGGTGGATGGCGGCGGAACGCCCAAGTCCGACGCCCCCGCAGAAACCGCTCAGTTGCCGCTGTTGCTCGGTTCGGAATTCACGCTCCACGCTGGATTCATTCTTGCGCTGGTCGGCGTCTTCGTCTATTGGTGGCTCATGGAGCGGTCGACGCTGGGATTCCGCTTCCGAATGGTCGGTCACAACGCCGATGCGGCGCGTACCGCTGGCATCAACGTCGAGCGAACGTTCGTTCTGGCGATGGCGGTGTCCGGCGCGTTCGTCGGAATTGCCGCTGCTAACCAGGCGCTGGGCGTTCGTGCCGGACTAACCCCCGACATCGACGGAACCATTGGATTCGACGCCATCACGGTAGCGCTCCTCGGGTCGTCGACGGCACCCGGTGTGTTGCTTGCCGGGCTGTTGTTCGGGGCCTTCAAGGCCGGCGCGCCTCAAATGCAAGTGATCGGGTTGGCCCCGGAAATCACCGGTGTGGTTCAGGGATTCATCGTGTTGTTCATCGCGGCGCCGCCGCTCGTGCGTGCGATTTTCCGCCTACCGGCGCCCCAGAAGACCACGGTGATTTCCGACTGGTGGCAGAAACTCACCCGGAAAGGTGATGCGAAATGAGCACGGTCGTGACCCCCGGATTGTTCTCGCAAGTGGATGTCAAGGTCTCCACGAAGACGCCTTATCTGATGGCGGCGTTCGCCCTGTTCGTCCTCGGCGCCTTTGGAATTGCCGGCAAGCCGGAAATCGTCGCCTTCCAGTGGACGAAAGAGGACGACCTCATCCACCTTCCGGACTTTCTTGTTGCGTCGAACGTTGTCGGACTCGTTCTCGGCGCGGTCCTCGTGGCGATCGCCGTATTCTCGTTCGTTCTCGCCCAACGCAAACAGGTGACGCCGTTGTGGCTCACCCTAGTTTTCGGGTTGCTTGCCGTTGTCGCACTGCTGGCGTGGCTGGCGGCCGGAAACACGCTTCCGTTCGCGTTCATTCTCGGAAACGCCGTCGTGCTCGCCGTTCCTCTCGCTCTCGGGGCGATGGGCGGAATCATGTCCGAGCGAGTTGGTGTCGTCAATATCGCGATCGAAGGCCAACTTCTCACGGGTGCGTTCCTCGCCGCGGTCGTCGGTTCGCTCACCGACAACCTGTATCTCGGGCTCATTGTCGCGATGGTCGGCGCCGCGCTGTTGTCCATGGTTCTCGCGGTGTTCTCGATCCAGTACCTCGTCGACCAGATCATCGTCGGCGTCGTCCTCAACGTTCTCGTTTTGGGAATCACTAACTTCCTCTACGCCCAGTGGCTGAGCAACGACGGGCAGAACTCGAATTTCCCCGGAACGTTCCCCATTATTCCCATCCCGGGGCTCTCGGCGATTCCCATCATCGGGCCCGCGCTGTTCGAGGCGCGAATAACGACCTACCTCGCATATCTCATCATTCCCGCCCTGTGGTTCATCCTCTTCAAGACGCGCCTCGGACTTCGCGCGCGGTCGGTCGGGGAACACCCGCTCGCCGCGGACACCGTCGGCATCAACGTCGCGGTCACACGATTCTGGTGGGTCACGTTCGGTGGGCTCGTCGCGGGACTCGGTGGCGCTGCTCTGACAATCGGTGCGGTCGGCGCATTTGGCCGGAACATGTCGGGCGGACAAGGTTTCATCGCACTCGCGGTCGTCATCCTCGGCCGTTGGCATCCGTTCTCGGCCGCGGCGGCAGCCCTGTTGTTTGGGTTCTCCATCGTGCTGCGAATCTGGGCAAACCAAGTGAGCCCCGGCATCCCGACCGACTTCATCACGA
>JBIIFF010000072.1:0-6250 GCA_044237445.1 Microbacteriaceae bacterium
TGGTGTCCAGGTCGACCGCGTCGGCACGGGCTGTCGTGGAGGTCGAATCGCTACTCGGTGTGATGATACGGGTGGCGAGTTGGCGGGCCAGGTACCATTCCTCCCGCGCACCGAGGTCGAGATCAAAGTGCCGCTTGGCGAGCTCGCGCACGATGCCTGCCACAAACGCGGTGTCCGCGTCGACCCCGACTTCCGTCTCCGGCAGGGTCTGACCATTTCGTACACGGTCGACCGCGATAGCGAGGTGAAGCAGAACGGAATCAATCCCGTATTCGTTGATGAAGAAACGATGATAATCGAGCCGTTCGATGAGGTCCGTTTTGAAATCAACGAGGGATGGGATTTCGAACCGCAGTGCGATGGTGTCGAGGCTCAACAGACCCGAGGTTGCGGTGTCGTGGACAACGTTAGAAAGCAAACGGCGCAGTTGAGCTTCTTCGCCACGTAGCGCGACGACATTGTCCACCCGATCGACGGCGACGCCCGATTCGACGGCGGTTGTCCGAATTCGCTTGATGTCCGACTCGATCGTCGCGGTCGACACATGCAGCGACGACGCGAGCGCGTCAATCGAGAGACCCGTGTCGCTTGACGACAGACGATAAACAATGTGATGTTCGCGTTCGCGCGGGGTCGAGGGAAGGGAATCGGGTTTATCCTCCAACGCCGCGAGATAAGCGAAATACGCATCGCGATTGAGGCGATACCCAGCGCTCGTTGCGCTGATGATGTCGTGAGTGCGGGCAACGGATTTCGCCGCCGAAACATACGAGCGAACAGTCCGTGTGGTGACGCCCATTCGTTCCGCGAGGGACGACGCGGTCTGCCATTCGTCAGTCGACCGCAATAAATCGAGGAGGGTGAGGTACTTATCGCTCATGTGGTGACAACGATACTCATTCCACACGGACTTTCCGCTGGCGCGGAAACAGGTTTATGCCCCAAAGGCACCACGACCGATCAAAAAACTGACACAGTAAATACATTCAACGAGGAGGAACCGATGGTGAAAATCGTCGTAGTGTGCGCTGCGGGTGCGTCGAGCACGTTCCTCGCACGTCGCCTCTCAGTCCTCTCATCCGCTGCCGGTCTCGAGTGGGACGTCACCCCCGCATCGGGCGAGGGAATCCGGGTTGGCGCCGGCGTCGTCGTCGCTGTGAACTTCCACGTCGCGACACCGACGCTTCGTGACGCACTGATCGCCCAGGGCGCTCACGTCGTCGTCCTTCCCGAAGGGGTGTCCGGTACCTTCGGTGCCGAATCCGCAATGGCGACACTGCGCGAGTTTGTGGAGCAGGACGGGAAGAATTCCGACTCAGCCGACCAGTCCAACTTTGCAGGGAGTTCACAATCATGACGACGCGCACCGCAACAATTGCCTCGGGGCACGGACTTCACGCTCGTCCGGCCGCCCTCTTTGTCCAAGCGGTAAACGACTCCGGTCTTGACATCACGATTCACAAAGACGGCCGTGATGCACCTGCTGGAAGCATCCTTGGTGTGATTTCCCTCGCCATCAATCAGGGCGACACCGTCACCCTCACAACGTCGGGCGAAAACGCCGATTCGGTTCTCGATTCGCTCGTTTCCTTCCTCGAAACAGATCACGACGCGACATGACGACTGCCGAACACATCCTGACGGGCACCGGCGTTGGCCGCGGCCTGGTGGTGGGGTCTGTTCGGCGGATGCCCGACCCTCTGCCCGAACCACCACTCACGCCGAGCACACTTACTCCGGCCGCCGAACTCGCTCGAGCGACGGCAGCGCTGTCCGCGACGGCGGAGGACTTGCGTGAACGCGGTCTGGCGGCCGGTGGCGTCGCGAAAGAGGTGCTCGACGCTCTCGCCTTGATGGCTGACGACACCATGCTTCTCAACAATGTCGCGACCCGAATCGACGGCGGCGGCACCGCGGAGCGTTCCGTTTTCGAGGCGTTCGCAGAATTCGCCGCGATGATGGAATCGGCTGGTGGCTACATGGCGGAACGCGCCGGCGATCTGGGCGATGTCGCCAATCGCGTGATCGCCCGAATCCTCGGTGTTTCAGCCCCGGGGGTTCCACAGTCGACGACACCGTTCGTGCTGGTCGCCCGAGACCTGGCTCCGGCTGACACCGCCCTTCTCGACTTTGACATTGTGCAGGCGCTCGTGACGACCGATGGTGGTCCGACGTCCCACACCGCGATTTTGGCCCGAGAAAAAGGACTACCGTCGATCGTCGGAGTTCACGGTGCCGAGAATCTCGTGGACGGCGACACGGTTCTGGTTGACGCACGGCAAGGCGAACTGGTCGTGCACCCGTCCGCCACGCGCGTCGAGGGGGCACTCGCTGAGGCGGATGCCCGCGCCGCGGCGCGCTCGACGGCGGTCGGTCCTGGACGGCTGGCCGACGGCCACGAGGTCGCACTGCTGGCCAACATCGGCTCCGCCACGTCGGCGGCGGCGGCAGTGGTGGCGCACGCCGAGGGCATCGGACTGTTTCGCACCGAGTTTCTGTTTCTCGACAATGAGACGACCCCGTCGGTCGACGTTCAGCAGGCAGAATATGCGGCAGTGTTCGAGCAATTCGGGGGACAGAAGGTCGTCGTTCGCGTTCTCGATGCGGGCGCTGACAAGCCACTGCCCTTCCTCACCGACGAGGGTGAAGAGAACCCGGCCCTGGGACGCCGCGGAATTCGGGCCCTTTTTGCTCACGAAGAAATTCTTCGCAACCAGCTCACCGCGATTTCCCGAGCCGCGGCCGCATCATCCGCCGATGTGTGGGTCATGGCACCGATGATTTCCACCGTCGACGAGACGGAAAAATTTGTGGCGATGTGCCGCGAAGTCGGTATCGCCACGGCGGGTGTGATGATCGAGGTTCCGTCCAGTGCACTGTTGGCGGATCGCATTCTCGAGGTCGCCGATTTTGTCTCGATTGGAACGAACGACCTCACCCAATACACGGTTGCGGCGGACCGACTTCTGGGCACGGTCGCCGACTTGCAAGACCCGTGGAATCCCGCTGTCTTGCGCCTCATTCGTGAGGTCGGTCTGGCCGGCGAGAAGACAGGTAAACCCGTCGGGGTCTGCGGAGAAGCCGCCGCGGACCCGATGTTAGCGGTCGTCATGATCGGTTTGGGCGTTACGTCCCTTTCGATGTCATCGATCGCACTCGCCGATGTGCGAGCCGAAATTTCGCGTTTCACGCTTGTCGAAGCGCGCAAACTTGCCGAGAGAGCCCTCTCGGCGAGGAACTCAGCGGAGGCCAGAGCAGCGGTGTCCGGTGCGTTCACTCAGTAACACAACTCAAACACAGAAAAGGAGCGAGTCAATGACGACTTCGTCATCGCTACGAGTAGGGGTTCAGAAGTTTGGATCCTTCCTCTCGGGCATGGTTATGCCCAACATCGCAGCATTCATCGCCTGGGGCCTCATCACGGCCTTCTTCATCCCCACCGGCTGGGTACCCAGCCTTGGTGCTCCCGTCGAAGAGGGTGGACTGAACTTCCTCGCGATGGTCGGCCCCATGATCGTCTACATGCTCCCGTTGCTCATCGCAAACACCGGTGGACGTCTCGTCTACGGTGCCCGCGGTGGTGTCGTGGGTGTCATCGGAACGATGGGTGTCATCGTCGGAACCACGATCCCCATGTTCATGGGCGCAATGATCGTTGGACCCCTCGGTGGATGGCTCATCAAGAAGGTTGACGCAATTTGGGCTGGCAAGATTCGTGCCGGCTTCGAAATGCTCGTCGACAACTTCTCGGCCGGTATCGTCGGTGGATTGCTCGCAATCGGTGCATTCCTCGGAATTTCCCCGGTTGTGACCACGGTCTCTGACGCCCTCGGCGCCGGCGTCCAGGCACTCATCGACACGGGACTGATCCCGCTCGCGAGCCTCCTCATCGAGCCCGCGAAGATCCTCTTCCTCAACAACGCGATCAACCACGGTGTCTTGACGCCGCTCGGAACCATCGCCGCGGAGAAGGACGGTCAGTCGATCCTGTTCCTCCTCGAGGCCAACCCTGGCCCCGGTCTCGGAATCCTTCTCGCCTTCGCCGTCTTCGGTGTTGGCATCTCGAAGGCCTCCGCTCCTGGAGCGATCATCATCCACTTCCTTGGTGGAATCCACGAAGTGTACTTCCCCTACGTCCTCATGAAGCCGGCACTCATCGTCGCCGTCATCGCGGGTGGCGCCACGGGAGTTGCAACGAACCTCATTCTTGGCGGCGGTCTCCGTGCTCCTGCCTCGCCTGGTTCGATCTTCGCCGTGCTTATCCAGACGCCCACAACCGCGTACGTCGGTGTGATCCTTTCGGTCATCCTGTCGGCAACGGTGTCGTTCTTGATCGCGGGCATCGTTGTCCGTGCGACTCGCAAGGGTGACATTGAGGCTGAGGGCGGCGAATTGGCTGCAGCTAAGGCTCAGTCCAAGGCAAACAAGGGCTAGTAAACAATGTCTGCTGACCACACAACCACTGTCATTTTCGCCTGTGATGCGGGAATGGGCTCCAGCGCGATGGGGGCAACTCTCCTTCGCACCAAGCTGAAGGCCGCCGGCATCACGGATGTCACCGTCATCAACAAGGCTATTGCCGATTTGGCGTCGGACGCGGAGTTCGTGATTACTCACTCGGGGCTGACGGATCGGGCGCGCAACATGGCGCCCGACGCCGTTCACGTCACGGTTGAGAACTTCATGGCAACCCCAAAGTATGACGAGGTCGTTGAAATCCTTCGGGCTCAACGGGCATAGGTTAGCGACGACCGAGGATTCATGCGATGAACGTATTGGCTGCGGACAGCATCCGGCTTCACGGGACGGCAACGACCCGAGACGAAGCGATTGCCGAAGTGGGGGAGCTGCTTGTCTCCACCGGTTCGGTGACGACGGATTATGTCACCGCCATGTTCGCGCGTGAATCCTCGGTCTCCACATATATGGGGAACCTGCTCGCGATTCCCCACGGCACCAACGAATCCAAAGATGAGGTTCATCGCTCTGCGGTCGCGGTCGTGCGGTACGACCATGACATCGATTGGGGTGGGCATCCGGTTCGTTTTGTGATCGGAATTGCGGGTAAAGGCGATAGCCACCTTGAGGTACTCGGTGCCATCGCTCTCGTTTTCAGCGATTTGTCCGCGGTGGATGACCTGCAGAAGGCCTCGACCCCACACCAGGTGTTAGACAGGCTGGGGCTTAGCGCCTCATGACAGCGGTCCATTTCGGCGCCGGCAACATCGGGCGCGGTTTCATCGGACTTGCGCTTCACCAGGCCGGGCACCAGGTCACATTCGTCGATGTCGACGACGGTCTGATCGACGCACTCAACGCCGCCGCGTCCTATCGGGTAATCGAAACTGGCGTCGAGGGTCGTATCCATACCGTCACGAACTTTTCGGGAATCAACTCGCGCAACGACCCCGAGACCGTTGTGTCGGCCATTGCCGCCGCGGATGTCGTGACCACAGCGGTGGGGCCGCGAATCCTCGAATTTGTTGCTCCGTTGATCGCGCGGGGTCTCGCCGCCCGGTCAGCGCCCGACCCGCTCGCCGTGATGGCCTGTGAGAACGCAATCGGAGCGTCGGATACTCTGCGGGCGGTTGTGGCCCTCCATGCGACGTCCGATCAACTCGACCGGGCACGGTTCGCGAACACCGCTGTCGATCGGATTATTCCGCTCCAGACCGGTGATGCCGGGCTCGACGTCACGGTCGAAGATTTTAGCGAATGGGTGGTGGATCGAACACCGTTCGGTGACCGTCCGCCGGTCTTGTCAGGCGTTCACTTTGTCGATGATCTTCCGCCCTACATCGATCGAAAATTGTTCACCGTGAATACGGGCCACGCGTCGATCGCGTATCTGGGTCTCCGAGCGGGATTTAGTCGGATTGCGGAAGCATTGGCGGATGACCGTGTGGCGTCCGTGGTGGATGCTGTTCTCGCCGAAACGGCTCAGATGCTTGTTGCTCGTCACGGTGGCGACCCCACCGAACAGCGGCAGTACGCTGCGCGAACGCTCGAACGTTTTCGAAACCCCGAACTCAACGACGAACTCGAGCGGGTTGGGCGTCAACCGCTAAGAAAACTGTCGCGCCACGAGCGATTGATCGCGCCCGCCGCTGCTCTGGCGGAGAGCGCAGTCGTCCCCACTGCGTTGCTGACGGTGATCGAAGCCGCGATGTACTTCGATGTTCCGGACGACGCGGAATCGGTGGAGCTACAACGTCTGCGTGCAACGTCTCGAGCGGAAGACTTTGCTTCC
>JBIIFF010000073.1:0-6153 GCA_044237445.1 Microbacteriaceae bacterium
CCCGAACAACTCGTGCGCCAGTTGAACTCGATCCTGTCCAGCGAGCCGATCCACGTCCATCGCGTGACGGCGGCCCCACCCGGATTCGATGCACGCTATTCTCCGATGTTCCGGCGCTACGAATACCGCGTGTCCGATGCCATCGGCAATCGCGATCCACGCACACGACATTTCACACTGTGGGTTGACGATCACCTCGAAATGGACCTCATGAACGACGCGGCGGCCTCTCTTCTCGGTCTTCATGACTGGACGACGTATTGCAAGCCTCGGCCAGGAGCCACTCGTGTCCGCGAATTGCAGATCTTTCGTTGGCGCCGAGAGAACGACGGAACTCTCGTCGCCGAGGTGCAGGCTGACGCGTTTTGCCACAACATGGTGCGAAACCTCGTCGGAATGTGTATCGCCGTGGGTCGCGGCAAGCTCACGGTGAGCGATGCGGTCACTCTTCGCGAGGAACGCACTCGCACCTCGGCGTTCATTGTTGTTCCGCCCCACGGACTCACTCTCGTCGAGGTGGGCTATCCGGCGGACGACGAGGTGGGCTCTCGGGCGGAACTGTCGCGCACCCGCCGCCCTCCGGTTTGACCGAATCGGGAAACCCTTGTAGTCTTGTCCCTTGGCGCCCACCCGGGTGCCTGGTTGAGCCCTCCACCGAGTTCTTTCCTTAGAAAGCCTCACCGGAGCGGGATTCACGAACTCTTTAACCGAAAGTACTACGACTGTGACGCGTACATTCTCACCCAAGCCCGCAGATATCTCGCGGGAATGGATCATCATTGATGCCGCGGACGTTGTCCTCGGCCGTCTCGCTTCGCACGCGGCGGTTCTTCTCCGCGGTAAGCACAAGCCGACCTTTGCCCAGCACATGGACATGGGCGACTTCGTCATCATCATCAACGCCGAAAAGGTCGCGCTGACTGGTTCGAAGTTGACTCAGAAACTCGCCTACCGCCACTCGGGCTACCCCGGTGGTCTCACGGCCGTCAAGTATTCGGAACTCCTCGAAAAGCACCCGACGCGTGCCGTCGAAAAGGCGATTCGTGGAATGCTCCCCAAGAACTCGCTCGGAGCCGACCAGTTCCGCAAGCTCAAGGTCTATGCGGGTCCCGAGCACCCTCACACGGCACAGCAGCCCAAGCCCTACACATTTGACCAGGTTGCGCAGTAAGCGCTCAGTAAAGGATTAGATCATGGCGAAAATTAGCGAAACAACCGCGTCGGCTGCCAAGGCGCCGAAACTCAAACTGTCTGTCGCCGGCGCTGCCGTCGGTCGTCGTAAGGAAGCAATCGCCCGCGTGCGACTCGTTCCCGGCACTGGTGTCGTCACCGTCAACGGTCGCGCCATCGAGGAATACTTCCCCAACAAACTTCACCAGCAGCTCATCACGTCTCCGTTCGCACTGCTCGAACTGGGTTCGGTCTATGACGTTATCGCCCGTATTTCGGGTGGTGGGCCCGCAGGACAGGCCGGCGCGCTGCGCCTCGGTATCGCGCGTTCGCTGAACGAGATCGACACCGAAAACAACCGCGCGGCCCTGAAAAAGGCCGGTTTCCTCTCGCGCGATGCCCGCATCAAGGAGCGCAAGAAGGCCGGTCTGAAGAAGGCCCGCAAGGCTCCTCAGTACTCGAAGCGTTAATCGGTCTTTCGCCGATGTCGAGTCTCTTCGGGACCGATGGTGTTCGCGGGCTCGCCAATCACGAGCTCACGGCCGATCTAGCACTGCACCTTGCTCAAGCGGCGTCGCAGGTCCTCACCCAGGGTCGTCACGCCGACGAAGTCCGTCGCGAGGGACGTAAACCGAGGGCGATTGTCGCACGGGACCCGCGCATTTCGGGAGAGTTCTTGGCTGCCGCCGTATCCGCGGGTTTGGCGAGTTCAGGAATCGATGTGCTGGATGCCGGTATCTTGCCGACGCCGGCCGCCGCATTTCTCGTCAAAGATATCCGCGCGGATTTCGGGGTGATGATTTCCGCCTCGCACAATCACGCGGCGGACAACGGCATCAAGTTCTTCTCATACGGCGGAACCAAACTCCCGGACGTTGTGGAACAGCGCATCGAAAAAGCCTTGACGGGTCCGAAACTGTTGCCGACGGGCGGCGGCGTCGGACGAATCCGTCGTTTCGCAGACGCCGAGGATCGTTACGTTCTTCACCTCTTGGCGACGGTCAACCAGTCGCTCGCGGGCCTTCACGTCGTGATTGATTGCGCCAACGGCGCTGCGGCGGGAATCTCACCCCGCGCGTTCAAAGCCGCGGGAGCAGAGGTCACGGTGATCGGAAGCGACCCGGACGGTCTCAACATTAACGAGGGGTGCGGGTCCACTGACCTCACCCTGTTGCAACAGACCGTAATCGAAACGGGCGCCGATTTAGGCATCGCCCACGATGGAGACGCGGATCGGTGCCTCGCGGTTGATGCCGCTGGGAACGTCATCGACGGCGACCACATTATGGCAATTCTGGCGGTGTCGCTGAACCTTCAAGGAAAATTGGCCCATTCGACGGTCGTGGCGACGGTGATGAGCAACCTCGGACTCGAACTTGCTCTGGAGAGCCACGGAATATCGCTCCGACGGTCACCAGTAGGGGACCGTTACGTCCTGGAAGATATGGAATCTGGCAACTACAACTTCGGTGGTGAACAATCGGGCCACATCATTTTTGCTGACCACTCCACCACTGGCGACGGGCTTCTCACCGGACTGCAACTCGCCGCCGAAATGGCGCGCACCGGCAAAACAATCGCCGAGCTCGCCGCCGTCATGACGGCGTTGCCGCAGACGTTGGTCAACGTGGCCGGGGTCGACCTGTCGAAATTGGATTCGGATTCCCCGATTGCCGAATTGGTCACCGAGCTGGAAACCGAACTGGGAGACACGGGCCGCGTTCTGCTGCGACCTTCCGGGACTGAACCTCTCGTGCGCGTGATGGTCGAAGCCGCAACCCAAGAGCACGCCGAGAGCGTCGCAACGCGGATCGCCGATCTAGTGCGGGAGCGACTCGCACTCTAGATTTTGCGCAAGAGCACCGTCGACACACTGTGGTCGCGACCCTTTTTCAGCACCAACGTCGCTCGAGGCCTGGTGGGTGCGATGTTCGTCACCAGATTCGGTTCGTTGACCGTCTTCCAAATCTGAGTGGCTTCGGCAATAGCCTCGTCACGGGTCAACATCGAGTACCGGTGGAAGTACGACCGTTCGTCCGCGAACGCGCTCGTCTGGAGTTCGAGAAAGCGATTGACGTACCACGATTCGATGTCCGCGGTGCGGGCATCCACATAGATGGAGAAATCGAACAGGTCGGAAATCGCAATCGACTGACCCGTGATGGGGGGTTGCAGCACATTGAGCCCTTCGACAATCAGGATGTCGGGACGCGACACCTCGACTGTTTCGCCCGGGACTATGTCGTACGACAGGTGTGAGTAGACGGGCGCTCGAACGGTCTCGGCACCCGACTTGAGGTCGGTTACCAGACGCAACAGGGCTCGGCGATCGTACGATTCCGGGAACCCCTTGCGATGAAGAATCCCTCGCTTCGTGAGTTCCGCGTTGGGGTAGAGGAAACCGTCCGTTGTAATCAAAGCGATGTGCGGTGTTTCGGCGTCGCGGGACAGCAATTCCCGCAGCAGCCTGGACACCGTGGATTTTCCGACCGCAACGCTCCCGGCCACTCCGATGATGAACGGTGTGTGTGGCTGGGTGATGCCGAGGAACTGTGCCGTATCCGCGTGAGTTTGGCGGGCCGCCTTCGCGTAGCGCGACAGCAGGTTTGTCAGCGGGATATAAATACTGTCGACCTCGTCGAGATCGAGCGAATCGCCCAATCCGCGAATTCGCTCAATTTCGGCCTCTGACAGTGGCGAACCAAGCGACGACGACAACGCAGCCCACCGTTTACGGGGTATCTCGTGGAACGGGGTGAGCCCGAACGAACCATCTGCCATTTGGACAACGATACTCCGCTCGCGGGGCGGTTAGACTTGCCCCTATGTGCGGGATTGTCGGTTACGTCGGGCCACGGGGCTCGCAAGAGGTCCTTCTCGGGGGACTAGGACGACTCGAGTACCGCGGATACGACTCGGCGGGTGTCGCCATCATCTCGGACGATCTGCAAACCCGGAAACGGTCGGGAAAACTTCAGACGCTCCGCGATGAACTGGTCGCCAATCCTCTCCACGATGGACACACCGGAATCGGGCATACTCGGTGGGCGACGCACGGCGCACCCAACGACGTCAACGCCCACCCTCACCTCGCCGATGGCGGAAAGCTCGCGCTGATTCACAACGGCATCATCGAGAACTTTGCCGAACTTAAGGCCGAACTCGTCGCGGCCGGCGTCGAATTCACGTCCGAAACCGACTCCGAAGTCGCCGCCCACCTGGTGGCGCGCGAATACCATCGCACGACCGACCTGACCGAGGCGATGCGGGCGGTCGTGGCCAGGCTCAGCGGCGCCTTCACTCTCCTCGTCATCCACGAGGACTCGCCCGGGGTTGTGGTGGGCGCTCGCCGAAATTCTCCGCTCGTCATTGGGCTTGGCAAGGGTGAAAACTTTCTCGGCAGTGACGTCGCGGCGTTCGTCGAATACACCAGCGACGCACTCGCGATCGGCCAAGACCAGATTGTCACCATCACCCCCGACAGCGTCTCGGTCATCGATTTCGACGGCAACGCCGTCACCCCCGAACCGTTCACCGTCACGTGGGACGTCTCGGCGGCGGACAAGGGCGGTTGGCGGTCCTTCATGGCCAAAGAAATCAGCGAAGAGCCCGCTGCGGTCGCCGACACGATTCGGGGTCGAATCAAGGACGGCGAGGTACACATCCCCGGTTTTGACCCGTCGGATTTCAGCAACGTCGAACGAATCATCATTATTGCCTGTGGCACCGCGGCCTACGCGGGACTCGTCGGGAAGTACGCACTCGAGCAGTGGGCGCGTATCCCCGTGGACGTCGAATTGAGTCACGAATTTCGCTATCGCGAACCCGTTATCTCCGACCGAACGCTGATTGTCTCGGTCAGTCAATCCGGCGAAACAATGGACACCCTGATGGCGGTGAAATACGCGCGCGAGGTCGGCGCCCGAACGCTGTCCATCTGCAACACCCAGGGTGCGACGATTCCGCGCGAATCGGACGCGGTGATTTACACCCACGCCGGGCCCGAAGTCGCCGTCGCGTCGACGAAAGCATTCGTGGCTCAGATCACGGCGCTGTACCTGCTGGGAATCTCGATCGCACAGGCCAACGGCAAGGGGGACAAGGCGATGCTCGCCTCGATTGTCCGAGACCTCGAGGCCACTCCCGCGATGATCGAGTCGGTTCTGAAACACGGTGAGCGACTTCAGACCCTGGCGAAATGGATGTCAGACACCCAGGCAATCCTGTTACTCGGTCGTCACGTCGGGTACCCCATCGCGTTGGAGGGAGCCCTCAAGATGAAGGAACTCGCCTACATCCACGCCGAGGGTTTCGCCGCGGGTGAACTGAAGCACGGACCGATTGCCCTCATCGAGCCAGGTCAGGTTGTGTTCGTGATCGTGCCGAGCCCGCGCGACCCGAAGTCGTTGCACGCCAAAGTGGTGTCCAATATTCAAGAGATTCGAGCCCGGGGCGCACGCATCATCGCCATCGCCGAGCAGGGAGACGCGGCGGTGTTGCCGTATGCCGACGAGGTCATCACCATCCCGCTGGCATCCAGTTTCATCGAACCGATTTTGGCCGTGGTGCCGCTCCACATTTTTGCGATGGAGCTCGCCGCCGCCAAGGGTCTCGATGTCGACCAACCCCGCAACCTGGCTAAATCCGTCACGGTGGAATAAGCGATGGCGATCGCCGGGCACGGAATCGACGTTGTTGATATCGAACGATTCGCGGCGTCGCTCGAGCGAACGCCGGGACTTCGGGACCGCTTGTTCGCCCTGAACGAACGCGAACTCCCCATCGAGTCACTCGCAGCACGATTCGCCGCTAAAGAAGCGCTCATCAAGGCGCTGGGAGGTAGCGAAGGAATCGCCTGGACGGACATCGAAGTCTCTCGTGGTGACGGACGCCCGACATTTATCGTTACGGGCGAGACCGCGGCGCACCTCGGTCGGTTGGGATTGACCTTCCACCTGTCCCTCAGCCATGACGCGGGTGTCG
>JBIIFF010000017.1:0-21971 GCA_044237445.1 Microbacteriaceae bacterium
GTCGATCTTGTCGGACTCTTGGACAGCGCGCGCCAAGTCGAAGAGGCGCTCTTGACCGATTCGCCCACGAACCCGGCACTGATTCTCGCCGCCGCCATGGTGGGCACTGAGCCACGTCGCGACAAACTCGGAATTGTCTCCGCGAAATCGTCCATCGTCGGCATCGGAGACTGGATTGAACAACTTGTTGCTGAATCGACGGGTAAAAACGAAACCGGCGTATTGCCGATTGTGTTGGAGCCACGTGCATCTGACCTGTCCGCACCGGATCTCGTCGCGGCCCACATCGTGGATAACGCGACCACGGCCGTCGGCGACGAAGTAACGGTCGCAGGGGGTCTCGGCGCTCAATTGTTGCTCTGGGAGGTTGCGACCGTGGTGGCGGGGCGACTGCTGGGCATCAACCCCTTCGACCAACCCGATGTCGAATCCGCAAAGGTCGCTTCGCGGGCGTTTCTTGATACGACACCTCCCGCACACACGCCCTTCGCGGTTGACGGTTCCAGTGAACTGAGTTCGCTTGGGTACGACCCCCGTGCGACAACCGTGGTCGAGGCGGTTCGGGAATTGCTGGACCAGTGCGAACCGGACGGGTACGTGTCGATTCACGGTTACGCCGATCGGGATGCGGGTTCGAACCTTGAATCATTGCGCGACGTGTTCGCAGTTGCGTCGGGTGGGCGACCGACGACGTTCGGATGGGGTCCGCGCTTTCTTCACTCCACGGGTCAGTATCACAAGGGTGGTCCGCGACGAGGCGTCTTCATCCAATTTGTCCAACGACCCGTAAACGACCGCGAAATACCGGGTCGCCCGTTCACCTTCGGAGAGTTGTTGATCGCCCAAGCGCGGGGCGACGCAACAGTCCTCGCCCAGCACGAGCGACCGGTGTTGACGATTTCCGTCGACGGTCGTGACGGGTTGGTGTCGATCATCGCCGCAGTGCGGAAGTTGGGGAACGCTCCGTGACCTTCGTCAACCCGCTGCGGGACCCCGATGACCGTCGTCTGGGCCGAATTGCGGGCCCTTCTGGTCTGGTGATTTTCGGCGTAACGGGCGACCTTGCGCGGAAGAAATTGATTCCCGCCGTCTACGACCTCGCCAATCGCGGTCTGTTGCCACCCGGGTTCGCGCTCGTTGGGTTTGCGCGCAGGGACTGGAAGAACCAGGATTTCATGGAGGTGGTGCACGAGTCGGTCAAACTGTACGCACGCACACCGTTTCGCGAGGATATCTGGCGTCAATTGTCGGCCGGAATACGCTTCGTCGCCGGCGATTTCGATGACAACGCGGCATTTGATCGATTGGAAAAGACAATCGCCGAGCTCGATCGAGACCGAGGCACGATGGGCAACCATGCGTTTTACCTATCGATTCCGCCACGGTCGTTTCCCGTCGTCACGGAACAACTCCGCCGCTCGGGGCTCGCGACAGCAGACGGCAACGCATGGCGCAGGGTGATCATTGAGAAACCGTTCGGTTCCGATTTGGCGTCGGCTCGTGAGTTGAACGCGGTGGTCGAGTCGGTGTTTCGACCGGATGATGTCTTTCGGATCGACCATTACCTTGGCAAAGAAACGGTGCAGAACATTTTGGCGCTTCGGTTCGCGAACATGTTCTACGAACCGATCTGGAACTCCAACTATGTCGACCACGTGCAGATTACGATGGCGGAGCACGTGGGTGTGGGCGGCCGAGCCGGTTATTACGACGGAATCGGGGCGGCACGCGACGTGATTCAGAACCACCTGCTGCAGTTGTTGGCATTGACGGCGATGGAGGAGCCTGTTTCGTTCGACGCCGCTGACTTGCGGGCGGAGAAGGAAAAGGTACTGTCGGCCATCACCATTCCTACCGATTTGGCACTCGGAACCGCGCGCGGGCAATATGCGGGAGGTTGGCAGGGAGGCGTCGAGGTGCCCGGTTTCCTGACGGAGGACGGCATGAATGCGTCGTCTACCACCGAAACATTCGCGGCGATGAGACTCGATATCGACACAAGGCGTTGGAGCGGCGTTCCCTTTTATCTGCGGACGGGTAAACGCCTGGGCCGCCGTGTTACCGAGATTGCGGTCGTCTTCAAACGCGCTCCGCAGTATTTGTTTGAGCAGAATCAGATCAGCAGCCTGTCGCAGAACGCTCTGGTGATTCGCGTTCAACCGGACGAGGGCGTCACCATGAAGTTCGGTTCGAAAGTTCCGGGCGCGGGGATGCAGGTGCGCGACGTGACCATGGACTTCGGTTATGGCCACGCGTTCACCGAGGAGAGTCCCGAGGCCTACGAGCGACTAATTCTTGATGTCCTTCTCGGCGACCCACCCCTTTTCCCCCGTCACGAAGAGGTGGAACTGTCCTGGAAGATCTTGGACCAGATCGTCGAATTCTGGGCGTCTGCGGGGGTTCCGGAACAGTACGCCCCCGGATCGTGGGGTCCCGAATCGGCTCATGCCATGATGCGCCGCGACGGACGAGAATGGCGGCGCCCGTGATTATTCCTCTGCCCGACACGACGACATCGAAAATTCTCCGTGTGTTGCAACAAGCACGTGACGAAAGCGGAGCGGTCGCGCTCGGACGGGTTCTCACCCTTGTCATCACGACAAACGAGGACAAATCAGAGAAGGTCATTGCGGCGGCCAACGAGGCATCGAGGGAACATCCTATGCGCATCGTCGTCATCAACAACGTCTCCGATGCCACTCAGACGGTTCCTCTCAACGCTGAATTGAGGCTTGGCGGCGACGCGGGCGCCAGTGAGGTGATTATCCTCAACGCGTCGGATGCTGTCACCGCCGACCCCCAAGCGCTCATCAACGGGTTGTTGTTGCCGGATGCGGCCATGGTTGCGTGGTGGCCCGACGCTGCACCGCCCCGAATGTCCGAAACATCGTTGGGACGGGTCGCGGGTCACCGCATCGCCGACACCATCAACGCGTCCAATCCAGTTGAACTCCTGCGGATTTTGGCGGACGCCTACGTGCCGGGCGACGTGGACCTTGGTTGGACTCGAATCACCCAGTGGCGAGCGTTGTTGGCCGCGACACTAGATTCGGGAGTCGATCTCGGCATCGAGAGCGCACGAGTCGGTGGGGCACTCGACAACTCGGCGCCAATCCTGCTCGGTGCGTGGCTTCGGACCGAGCTCGACGTCCCCGTCGAATTGGAACTCAAGGGCAAAAGCGACCTTGGGAACATTTTGTACGCCGAGATTGTCACGAAAGCGGGGTCAATAATTCTCGAACGCACCGAAACAGGCTTCGCTCGGTTGGCACAGCCAGGGCAACCTGACCATGTGATTTCGCTACCGCTTCGCGGATTGGGAGACTGTTTGGCGGAAGAACTTCGCCGGCTTGACCCCGACGTTGTGTTCGGAAGGGTGCTGACCGTCGGACTGCCCCTACTCGTCTCGGAATCGCCGCTGATTTGATGACCAGACGATTCGTGGTGTTGCCGACGCGGTCCGACGTCGAAGTTCGTGTCGCCGATGAACTGTTGACCGAGATCGTGCTCGCGGTGTCGGCACGCGGGCGCGCTGATGTGGTCGTAACGGGCGGGACCGTCGGGGTTGGGGTGCTTGCCGCTGTGTTGCGCGACCATCGAGCACACGACGTCGACTGGTCACGAGTCCATGTGTGGTGGGGAGACGAGCGATTCCTGGCGGCCGGTCACGCCGACCGAAACGACCACCAAGCGCGAGACGCATTGCTCGACCACATTGCAATCCCCGCGGACAATCTTCATCCGTTCCCCGCCGACGCTGGCCAGTCCGTTGAGACAGCACGGGACGAGTTTCTGTCCCAGTACCCAGACGGGTTTCCCCAGTTTGACGTTGCCCTGAATGGAATCGGACCCGACGGTCACACGGCCAGTCTGTTCCCCGGTCGAGACCACGGGGAATCGGTTTCCGTGATTGCCGTGCGTGACTCCCCCAAATTGCCCCCCGAGAGATTGTCGCTCACATTCGGTGTTCTGAATACATCGCGTCACGTGTGGATTGTCGCGTCTGGCGCCGACAAAGCGGACGCAATTCGCCGCATCGCCGCGAATGCGCCGACGTCCGAAACGCCGGCGACCGGGTTGAACGGGGTGGTGGACACGGTCGTCTGGCTCGATACCGCAGCCGCCGCGTTAGTGCCGGACTAGGGCTTACCGGTGGTTCGAAGGCGCTCGATTGCATCCGAGAGGATGGTGTCGGCTTCCTCCTGGGTTCGGCGTTCCTTCACATACGCGAGGTGAGTCTTGTACGGCTCGTGCTTGATCACCTGCGGTGGCTTGTTCTTGTTGCGTCCAGCCGGACGCCCGGTGGTTGGCGAATCAATAAGTTCGGGAATCTGATCGTCAGGCACATCCGCGGCGTAGTGACGGATGGTCTCATTGCCCTCGGCGTCCCAATACGACACCGCGACACGTTCCGCGTGGTTACCGTGGTCGTGCTCGCCCATCGGGCCTGAACCGACACGAGTTCCGCGAATTGCGCTTCCACCAGCCACGATGACCCCTAGACCAGTTCGAATCGTGTGAACAGGCCGATCGCCACCACGGCGAGGACCCAGATGATCGCAATCACGACCGTGAGGCGATTGAGGTTACGCTCGGCGACGCCACTCGAGCCGAGTGTCGAGGACACCCCACCACCAAACATGTCCGAGAGCCCACCGCCACGGCCGCGGTGAAGAAGAATCGTCATCGTCAACATGATGCTGGTGACCGCCAGGATTACCTGGACCGTGATGTAGAGAATTTCCATGATTGTCCTAGTTTAGGCGATGACGTGCCGTGGGAACTGCACAATTTTTGCGAATTCTTCTGCGTCGAGGCTCGCTCCTCCGACGAGTGCTCCGTCGATGTCTTTCTCGCGCACGAACGACGCGATGTTGCCAGACTTGACGCTACCGCCGTACAACACTCTCGTCGCCTCCGCGGCGTCCGTGGACATTTCCTGAGCGATGACACCGCGTAGAGCAGCACAGACGTCCTGCGCTTGTGAAGGGCTCGCCGCCTGCCCGGATCCGATGGCCCACACCGGTTCGTACGCCACCACAATTTCGGCGTCTGCCGGGATGGAACGAAGAACCGCGGTGAGCTGCGACACGGGTACGGCGCTGGGACCAAACTTCTCGAGGTCTTCCGCGGTCTCCCCGACACAAATCACGGGTACGAGTCCGTGTTTCACCGCGGCCAGTGCTTTTGCCGTGACGACATCGTCGCTTTCGTGGTGATCCTGGCGACGCTCTGAGTGCCCGACGATCACATAGGTGCACCCGAGTTTTTTGAGGAACAGCCCCGAGATGTCACCCGTGTGCGCACCATCATCGTGCGGAGAGAGGTCTTGTCCACCGAAGGCGAACGCGAGCCCATCGCTATCAATCAGCGTCTGCACCGAGCGAATATCTGTGAAAGGCGGAAAGAACGAGACCTCAACGTCGCTGGCGGGAAACTTCGCGTCCTTGAGTATCCATGAAATCTTCTGCACAAACGCGATTGCGCGCATGTGGTCAAAATTCATCTTCCAGTTTCCGGCGATGAGGGGTTTACGCATTACCATCCGAGTACCTCCAGTCCGGGCAGTGACTTTCCTTCAAGGAATTCTAGGCTCGCGCCGCCACCAGTTGAAATGTGTCCGAAAGACGAGTCGGGGAACCCCATGGCGCGAACCGCGGCCGCTGAGTCGCCGCCTCCGACCACACCAAGCCCGTCCATTTCGGTGAGCGCCGTGGCGACCGCTCGGGTGCCCGACGCGAACGCCGCCATCTCGAAGACACCCATTGGTCCGTTCCAAAAGACAGTTCGGGAGGAACGAACCAGATCAGCGAATCGCCGTGAAGTTTCAGGTCCGATGTCGAGCCCCAGGCCAGACGCTCCGAAGGGAGTGTCCTCCATTGCGTCACTCGACGCGACCGTGAATTCAGCGTCCGCGGCGAATTCACTCGCGACGACGATGTCGGTGGGCAGGATTACTTCGACGCCCAGTTCCCGCGCTGTATCGAGGTACCCGCGAACGGTGTCGAGTCGGTCAACTTCGCACAACGATGCGCCCACTCTGTGCCCCTGCGCTGCGAGGAATGTGAACACCATGCCGCCGCCGATGAGCAGGCGGTCGACGCGGGGTAACAGGTGTTCGATGACACCCAGTTTGTCGGACACCTTCGAGCCACCCAGAACTACCGTGTACGGGCGTTCCGTGTCGGTGGTGAGTCGGTGCAAAATCTCGGTTTCGGCCTCAACCAGAAGACCGGCTGCACTCGGAACGAGACGCGCCGCATCGAATACGCTGGCGTGCTTGCGATGAACCACCCCAAACCCATCCGAGACGAGTAGGTCCACCCCGGTCGTGAGCTGTGTGGCGAACTCCGTGCGTTCCGTCTCGACTTTCGAGGTCTCTCGCGGGTCAAATCGCAGGTTTTCGAGAACCAACAATTCGCCCGGCACCAATGATCGGCGACGTGCGTCGGCATCCGACCCTACGGTGTCGCGTGCGAATTGAACCGGAACAGTCAGCAGTTCGCCCAGGCGTTGAGCCACGGGCTCAAGTGACCACGCTGAGTCAACCACGCCGTCTGGCCGCCCGAGGTGTGACATCACGACGACGGCAGCGCCGGCGCGGATCAAATACTCAAGGGTCGGGAGCGATGCTCGAATTCTCCCGTCGTCGGCGATGGCGCCATTCGAGAGGGGAACGTTGAAATCACTCCGGACGAGAACGGTCTTTCCGGTAAGGTCGCCCGTTGATTCCAGTGTTCGCAGAGACATTAGAGGCGTTCGGCGACGTATTCGGTCAAGTCGACGAGTCGGTTGGAATAGCCCCACTCGTTGTCGTACCACGCCGACACCTTCACAGTGTTCCCGATAACTTTGACGAGACCCGCATCGAAAATCGCAGAGTGCGGATCCGACACAATGTCGCTCGATACCAGCGGCTCATCCGTGTAGGAGAGAATGCCCTTCAGGTATCCCTCGGAGGCCGCTTTGTATGCCGCCAAAACCTGGTCCACGGTAACGGTGGACGGCGTGACGACGGTCAGGTCGGTTATCGAACCGGTCGGCACAGGCACCCGAAGCGCGAAACCGTCGAGTTTGCCCTTTAGTTCGGGCAAGACGAGACCGATTGCTTTGGCGGCACCGGTTGACGACGGAACAATATTGATTGCCGCCGCACGAGCGCGGCGAAGGTCGTCGTGGGGACCGTCCTGCAAATTTTGGTCCGCCGTGTAGGCGTGCACGGTTGTCATCAAGCCGTTCTCGATACCGAACGCGTCGTGAAACACTTTGGCCAGTGGAGCCAGGCAATTGGTCGTGCACGAGGCGTTAGAGATGATGTGGTCGGTTTCGGGGTTGTACGTCTGGTGGTTGACTCCCATAACAAACGTCCCGTGAACATCGGTTCCGGGCGCCGAGATAAGGACCTTTGTCGCGCCCGCATCGAGGTGTTTCTGGGCATCCGTGACTTTGGTGAAACGTCCGGTTGACTCGATGACAATCTGAACGCCCAGCGCCGCCCACGGCAACAGGGCGGGATCTCGTTCAGCGAGAACCTTGATCTTCTTCCCGTTCACAATCACGTGAGAGTCATCGAACGTCACATCGGCGTTGATGCGCCCCGCCACCGAGTCGTACTTCAACAGTGTTGCGAGCGATCGAGTGTCCGACAAATCGTTCACGGCGACAACGTCAAGGCCGCTTCCCTGGGCTAACGCTGCCCTTAGGTAGTTACGTCCGATACGGCCAAAGCCGTTGATGCCAATTTTGACGCTCACACGCAGTCCTCACGGGATGTTGAATCGGACAAAACAAAAGCAACGCGCCAATCGCGGCAACGTTACCTAACTACGACAATAGCAAAATTGCCGACGAGTGCGCGCGCGCAGCGGTGAAACGCTCGGCAACGTTATCCCAGTTCACAATGTTCCAGAAGGCCTTCACGTAATCGGCCTTGACGTTCTGATAATCAAGGTAAAAAGCGTGTTCCCACATGTCGAGCTGCAGAAGTGGAATTGTCCCCTGAGCGGTGTTGGCCTGCTGATCGAACAACTGCTGGATAATCAGTCGAGAGCCAACCGGGTCCCACGACAGAATCCCCCAGCCACTCCCCTGAATTCCGAGGCTCGCCGCCGAGAAATGCGCAGCGAACGCGTCAAACGAACCGAAGAATTCGTCAATCGCCGCGGCCAGTTCACCGTCGGGTCGGTCAGCGGCGTTCGGGGCGAGGTTGGTCCAGAAAATCGAGTGGTTGATGTGTCCTCCGAGGTGGAACGCCAGATCCTTTTCGAGTTTGTTGATGGCGCCGAACGAGTTGGCCGCACGGGCTTCTTCCATTTGTTCGAGAGCAGCGTTCGCGCCGGCGACGTAAGCCGCGTGATGCTTCGAGTGATGCAACTCCATAATCCGCGCCGAAATGTGCGGTTCGAGAGCCGCATAATCGTAGGTCAATTCGGGAAGAGAGTAGACGGGCATGGTCATCCTTTCGGTCGGGTGAATCGATTAGTCGTCGAGCACAGGTATTCCATCCGAGGTGGATGGAATACCCAAATCGGACGCTTTCTTATCGGCCATAGCGAGCAAGCGTCGAATCCGGCCGGCGACAGCGTCCTTGGTCATGACTGGCGTCGCAAAGTGGCCCAATTCATCGAGGCTCGCTTCGCGGTTGTCGAGTCGAAGTCGTCCCGCATAGGCCAAATGATCAGGGATACCGTCGCCGAGAATCTCGAATGCGCGCTCTACTCGCGCACACGCGGCTACTGCCGCCTGCGCGCTACGCCGCAGGTTCGCGTCGTCGAAGTTGACAAGACGATTGGCGTTGGCCCTGACTTCACGAGTTGCCCGTGCTTCGCTCCATTTGTCGAGGCTGGTGGCGGCCCCCATATACGTGAGGAAGGACGAAATCGCGTCAGCGTCACGAATAACGACTCGAAAGCCGCCGCGCACGTCACGGGTTTTTGCGCTGATTCCGCAACGATTACACGCGCCGACCAATGCCATTGCCGCCTCGTTGGTCGGAGCCGCTATCTCTATGATTTGGCTTCGACCAGGATCGGACACTACGCCTCGGGCAAGGAATGCGCCGCGCAGAACGCCAACCAGGTCACCGATAGGAGCAGTAGTCACCTTGTTGGGCAGTCCACGAACCGGACGGCGCCGGGTATCGACGAGCCCGGTGTGGAGGGCGAGTTGGTCAGCACCGTTCGTGAACAGCACACGAATCGTCTCGAATTTTCGATTGGAGTTGGCGGGCACCGTTTTGGTGGTTGATTGGACGCCGAGTAACGCGTGCGCGAGTTGGCGTGCGCGCTGAGCGGCTCCGGCGTGATCCAGTTCGATCTCGACTGCGAGTTTGCCGCCCACTACGTGAAGACCACCACCAAAGCGCAATAGCGTTGTCAGCTCAACGAGCCGGGTCGACGGAGCGGCGTCGGGTAAACCGAGCACCTCGTCTTTGACCGCTGTCGTCAGTGACATCCGATTGGGGTCCTTCTCTATTCGCGACCGATATCGCGGTGTTTGCGGGTAACCGCCACCCCCGGCATCTGCTCGAGGCGACGGGCAAGCTCTTCCGTAATTGCGACACTGCGGTGCTTGCCTCCTGTACATCCTATTGCGATGGTGGCGTGACGCTTATTTTCGCGGACGTACCCTCGCAGCGTCGCTCCGAGCATCAGAACCAGTCCGTCGAGGTAGACGTCGACATCCGTTTGTGACAGAACGAATGCGGATACGTCGGGGTGCAACCCGTTTTCGTGTCGAAGGTTCTCGGTCCAAAACGGGTTGGGCAAAAATCGAACATCGCCGACGATGTCCGCATCGGCGGGGAGCCCGTGTTTGAAGCCGAACGACTCGATGACGACGTTGACATCGGCGCTGTCGTCCGAACGAAAACTGTCGTAGACGAGAGTGGTGGTCTGATGGACATTGAGCCCGGTTGTATCCACCACGACGTCCGAAATCCCGCGAAGTGTCTCCAATCGCCCGCGCTCGCGCTGGATACCGTCGATCAGCGTTCCGTTCTCCTGCAATGGATGCGGACGGCGAACGCTCTCAAATCGCTTGATCAGTTCCGCATCGGTCGCGTCGAGAAACAGGACGCGAACCGTAGCTCGTCGGCGCAACGATTCGATAATCGGCGCGAGTTCTTCGACACTGTCACCACCGCGAACATCGATCACCACCGCCAAGCGGTTCATCGTTGCCCCATCGGCTACAGCAAGGTCAACCAACGACGGCAACAACAGCGACGGAAGGTTATCAATGACACGCCAACCCGCGTCTTCGAGAGCGTTTCCGGCCGTGGATCGCCCGGCTCCCGACATGCCGGTGACGATAATGATGTGTGCGACGCTCTCGCTCATGATGCGTCCAGCCTACTCCGAGGCATCGGAGCGCCTCAGAGAATCGATGATTCGGGACGCGGTATCCAGACCAATTCCCGGTACCGCCACCAAATCGTCGAGTGTCGCGGCCCGCACCGCCGTTGGGCTTCCGAAAAAAGTAATGAGGGCCTGTACTCGCTTCGGACCAAGGCCGTCCAGTTCGTTGAGCGCTGATGTCAGCACTTTGGTCCGCTTGGACTTTTGGTAACGGAGCGCGAATCGATGGGCTTCGTCGCGAGCGCGTTGAACCAGATACAGTGCGTTGCTGTCGCGGGGCAGAATCACGGGGAAATCCGAGTTTGGAAGCCACAATTCCTCGAGTCGTTTCGCCAATCCGACGACGGAAACCCCCTCGACTCCCGACTCATCGAGCGCACGCTTGGCCGCGTTCACCTGCGGTTGACCACCGTCGACGAGGATCAGGGTTGTCGGATAGCGCATGGTCGAACGTTCCTCTTTCAACCGCACCAGACGACGCGCGATGAGTTGGTGCATCGCCTCGGTGTCGTCCCTCGCCGACGCGATCCCGTAGTGTCGGTAATCATCTTTGACCGGCAAACCGTCTTCGAACGCGACGAGCGAGCCGACGATATCGGTTCCACCGAGGTGCGAAACATCACAACATTCGAAGCGAAGAGGAGCCTCGGCGAGTCCCAGATTGTCGCGCAGATCCTCGAGCGCGCGAGACCGCGCGACGAAATCATGTGCTCGGTGCAGTTCGTGCTCCCCGAGTGCGAGCTTGGCGTTTTTAGTGACGCTCACGAGCAACGTTGCGCGCTCGCCTCGCTGTGGCACAGCGATTCTCACCCTGCCCTTGTCACCTGAGTCGCGGCGTCGCTTCGTCAAAAGTTCGCCGAGCGCCTCATGGGACTGTGGCTCGAAAGGCACGTCGATCAACGCCGGCGGCAGGTCGATCTCGTACACGTTTTCAATCGCTTGTTCCAGAATCGCCGCGGGGTCCATTTCGAGCTCGGTGTCGACGGTCCAGACGCGGGTTCCGCGAACGCGACCCTCCCGCACATGGAAAATCGCAATCGCCGCGGACAACTCGCTCGATGCGAATCCGACGATGTCGACATCGAGTTCATCGCGCAGCACGACGGCGCTGCGCTGGGCGATTGATTGCAGCGCACTTCGTTGATCGCGAAAACGAGCCGCCGATTCAAAGTCCTGGCGCTCGGACGCACTCACCATACGCTCACCAAGATCGTCAATCACCGCGGAATCGTGCTTTGTCATGAATTCGACGAATCCCTCCGCGAGCCCTCGATGTTCCTCGGTGGTCACTCGACCGACACACGGAGCCGCGCATTTTCCGATATCACCGAGCAGGCACGGGCGGTCGTCACGTCGTGCCTTGGTGAAAGTCGCTTGAGCGCACGACCGCACAGGGTAGACCGTCAACAGCAAATCCAGGGTTTCGCGGACCGCCCACGACTTGGTGAAGGGACCAAAATAGGCGGTCCCGTCCTTCACCCTCGTTCGAGCCAGCATTGCGCGCGGGTATTCCTCGCCCATCGTCACCGCCAGATAGGGGTAACCCTTGTCATCGCGGAACCGAATGTTGAACGGTGGGCGGAACTCCTTGATCCAGGTGAACTCAAGATGGAGAGCCTCGAGTTCCGTCCCAACGACTGTCCAGTCCACCCGTCGTGCACTTCCGACCATCCGAGCCGTGCGTTCAAGCAGCCCCGACGCGCTGTGGAAATAGGTTGACAGTCGATTGCGGAGATTCTTGGCCTTGCCGACGTAGAGAATTCTGTCGTTGTCGTCAAAAAAGCGATACACACCCGGGTCGGTCGGGATTGACCGTGGTGCCGGATGCCACGAGCGGTTCATTTCAGGATTTCGGCCAGGAACGAGCCAGTGTGGGACCCCGCGGCTCGGGCGACCTCTTCGGGTGTGCCGGTCGCGACGATTCGCCCACCACCGTCACCACCCTCGGGTCCCATGTCGATCAGGTAATCAGCCGAACGAATCACGTCCAGGTTGTGCTCGATCACGATAACGGTATTGCCCTTGTCGACCAGAGTATGGAGAACGGTAAGCAGGCGACGAACGTCCTCGAAGTGCAGCCCGGTCGTCGGTTCGTCGAGCACATAGACGGTTCTCCCGGTCGAGCGGCGCTGCAACTCAGTGGCCAACTTGACGCGCTGCGCCTCGCCACCGGACAGCGTTGTGGCGGATTGCCCAAGACGCACATACCCCAAACCGACATCACAAAGCGTCTTCATGAAACGGTGGATTGAGGTGATGGGTTCGAAGAACTTCTCCGCGACCTCGATCGGCATCGACAACACTTCCGAGATGTTCTTACCCTTGTACCGCACGGTCAGTGTCTCTCGGTTGTACCGTTGCCCGTGGCATTCTTCACACTCGACGTAGACGTCGGGAAGGAAGTTCATCTCGATCTTGATCGTTCCGTCTCCAGAACAGTTCTCGCAGCGACCGCCCTTCACGTTGAACGAAAAACGTCCCGGTCCGTATCCGCGTTCTTTCGCTTCGATCGTCTCGGCGAAGAGGGTTCGAATTTTGTCGAAGACACCCGTGTAGGTGGCCGGGTTAGAACGCGGGGTGCGTCCGATCGGTGCCTGATCGACGTGGATTACCTTGTCAAGATTGTCGAGTCCCGAAACTGACTTGTGCCGACCTGGAGTTTGTTTCGCACCGTTGAGTCGGTTCGCCATGACCTTGTAGAGGATGTCGTTGACCAACGAACTTTTCCCTGAGCCGGACACCCCGGTCACCGCGACGAATACCCCCAGCGGGAAATCGACGTCCACGTCGACGAGGTTGTTGGCGCTGGCACCGTGGACCGTGACGATACGGTCCGAGGACCACGGACGTCGTTCAACTCGTTCGGACACCTTTTCGCGTCCGGACAGGAACGCAGCGGTGTGGGATTTCTTCTCTTTGAGGAGGTTCGCGAGCGAACCCGAGTGCACGACTTCTCCCCCGTGTTCACCTGCCCCGGGGCCGATGTCGACAATCCAGTCGGCAGCGTGGATGGTGTCCTCGTCGTGTTCGACCACGACCAGAGTGTTCCCGATGTCGCGCAGGCGCAGGAGCGTTTCGATCAATCGCCGATTGTCGCGCTGGTGGAGGCCAATCGACGGTTCGTCGAGCACATAGAGGACTCCCGTGAGCCCCGCACCGATTTGAGTTGCAAGTCGGATTCGCTGAGCTTCCCCTCCGGAGAGGGTTCCAGCGGCACGAGACATCGTGAGGTATCCGAGCCCGACGTGAAGAAGAAACTCGAGTCGAGCGGTGATCTCGCGCAGCACGGCCGCAGCGACCTGTGTGTCTCGTTCCGAGAGTGTCAGGTTCGCAACGAATTCGTGTGCCACCTGAAGCGACAGGGTGCAAACTTCGGAAATAGATTTGCCATTGACGGTTACCGCCAAAACCGCTGGCGCGAGGCGCTGCCCCTGGCAACTGTCGCACGGCATGGTCCGATGAAACGCGCCGAAGCGTTCCTTGGTCCATTCCCCTTCGGTCTCCGAGTACTTGCGCTCGACATAGGTCAAGACTCCCTCGAAACCGCGGGACATCGACACCTTTCGGCCGTACCGGTTTCGCCACTTGATAACGACTTCGTGGTTGTTGCCGTACAGCACCGCGTTCTGAACTTCTTCACCCAAGTCCTGCCACGGTGTGTCCAAACTGAAGTCGAGGTCGACCGCGAGACCCTCCGCGAGTCGCTCGAAGTAGGGGTAGATGAGTTCTTTTCCACCCGGCTTCCACGGCAGGACCACACCCTGCCGAATCGACATCGCCGGGTCGTCGAGAACCAGATCGACATCCGCCATCGACTGCGTGCCGATGCCATGGCAGGTCACACAGGCCCCGAACGGCGCGTTGAACGAGAAGGTGCGCGGTTCGATCTCGGTCAGGGTGACGATGTGTTGGTTGGGGCAGGAGAGCTTTTCGCTGTACGTACGGCTCTCGTCGCTGTCAACGAAGTCGACGACCAGGACGCCTTGACCCAGTTTCAGTGCGGTTTCGACGGAGTCGTTGAGTCGCGACGCGTCTCCTCCCGCCGTCAAGCGGTCTACGACGACCGAGATGTCGTGCTTGAGTTGTTTTTTTAGGATCGGTGGCTCGGACAGTTGAATGACCTCACCGTCCACCAACGCTCGGGCGTAACCCTGTCCGAGGAGATCGGCGAACACCTCAACGAATTCACCCTTTCGACCCGTCACGATTGGTGCCAAAATTTGAAAGCGCGTATCGACCGGAAGCATGGCGAGCTGGTCGGAAATCTGTTGCGCCGATTGGCGTTCAATCTGTTCTCCGCACTCGGCACAGTGGGGAATGCCGATTCTCGCCCACAACAGCCGCATGTAATCGTAAATCTCAGTGATCGTGCCCACCGTCGATCGAGGGTTTCGATTCGTGGATTTTTGGTCGATAGACACTGCGGGTGACAGACCGTCGATGAAGTCGACGTCGGGGCGATCAACTTGTCCGAGAAACTGCCGCGCATAGGACGACAGCGACTCGATATAACGCCGTTGACCCTCGGCGAAGAGGGTGTCGAACGCGAGCGACGACTTCCCAGAGCCACTCAAACCGGTGAAGACAACGAGTGAGTTACGCGGAATCGTGAGGTCCACGTTCTTGAGATTGTGTACCCTCGCCCCTTTGATACTGATGACATTTTTGCCGGGGACGGGGGTTATAGCCACAGTGTCATTCTAGGGTTTGCCAAGTTCACGGGCAGAACGCACCTGCTTCTTGAGGTCGTGAATCTCGTCCCGCAATCGCGCGGCGAGTTCAAAACGTAGTTCCTCGGCCGCCACAATCATTTGCTCGGTCAGCTTGTCGATGACCACCTCGACATCGTCGTCGATATCGCCCAGACCCTCGGTGTCGTAGGCTTCCCGCGCGAGCGTCTCGGTGATGTCTGCGATTCGTTTGCGCAGCGGTTGGGGGTCCACACCGTGTTCGAGGTTGTAGGCGACCTGCGTTGCGCGGCGACGGTTAGTTTCATCGATCGCTGTCTTCATTGCATCAGTTTCGCGATCCGCGTAGAGATGCACTTCACCCGACACGTTGCGGGCGGCGCGCCCGATCGTCTGAATCAACGAGGTCGCACTGCGAAGAAATCCCTGTTTGTCGGCGTCGAAAACTGCCACAAGCGAAACCTCGGGAAGGTCGAGACCTTCGCGCAGGAGGTTGATTCCGACCAACACGTCGAACCGCCCCTGGCGCAATTCCGACAATAATTCGACGCGCCGAAGTGTATCCACATCGGAATGGAGGTATTCGACCTTGACTCCCATCCCGCGCAGATAGTCGGTGAGATCCTCCGACATCTTCTTGGTGAGGGTCGTGATGAGAACACGTTCGTCTTTGGCGACGCGCTCACGAATGCTCTCGAGAACGTCATCGATCTGTCCCTTTGTCGGCTTGACCTTGATCTGTGGGTCGACCAGACCGGTGGGACGGATAATCTGCTCGACCACGCTGTCGACGACGCCCATCTCGTACTTTCCGGGTGTCGCGGACAGGTAAACCTTTTGCCCGACCCGGTTGAGGAATTCCGCCCAGCGAAGCGGCCGATTGTCCAGCGCGCTGGGGAGACGAAAGCCGTGTTCGACCAAAGTTCGTTTCCGCGACGCGTCCCCCTCGTACATCGCGCCGATTTGCGGAACGGTGACGTGGGACTCATCAATAATGACAACGAAATCGTCTGGGAAATAGTCGAGGAGCGTGTTCGGTGGCTGACCCGGCTCGCGACCGTCCATGTGCATCGAGTAGTTTTCGATGCCGCTGCAGAACCCGATCTGTTCCATCATCTCGAGATCATAAGTCGTGCGCATCCGCAACCGCTGTGCCTCGAGCAACTTGTTCTGACCCTCCAGCACCGCGAGTCGTTCCTCCAACTCCGCTTTGATTGCGACAATAGCCCGACGCATGGTCTCACCACTGGCGGCGTAATGCGATGCCGGGAAAATGGATATCGATTCCAGCTGCTTGATGACCTCGCCGGTCAGTGGGTGCAACTGATAGAGCGCCTCGATTTCGTCACCAAACATCTCGATGCGAACCGCCAATTCTTCGTACTGCGGGATGATCTCGAGGGTGTCACCGCGGACCCGGAACTTTCCGCGACTGAAGTCGATATCGTTTCGTTCGTACTGCATTCCGACGAACTTGCGGATGATGTCGGTTCGAGTGATTCGCTGGCCAACCTGCAGTGCGATCATTGCTTCGAGGTATTCCTCGGACGAACCGAGCCCATAAATGCAGGACACCGTCGACACGACGATGACGTCCCGCCGCGACAGCAGTGAATTCGTCGTGGAGTGGCGAAGTCTCTCGACCTCCTCGTTGATGGACGTGTCTTTTTCGATGAACGTGTCGGTCTGTGGGACGTACGCTTCGGGTTGGTAGTAGTCGTAGTAGGACACGAAATACTCGACCGCGTTCTCGGGCATGAGGTCACGAAACTCGGTAGCGAGTTGGGCCGCCAGGGTCTTGTTGTGTGCGAGAACGAGCGCCGGTCGCTGAATCTGCTCGATAAGCCACGCGGTCGTTGCTGACTTACCGGTTCCGGTCGCCCCCAACAGCACGACGTCGGTTTCTCCCGCGTTGATCCGTGCCGCCAACTCGGCAATCGCCTTCGGCTGATCTCCGCTGGGCGTGTACTCACTGATCACCCTAAACGGCCGAACGGCGCGAGTTGGTTCCATCAGTCCAGACTAATCGCGATAGCGGGACACGATTTCGTGCCAAACGGCGTCGGTGCGCGCCAGAGTGACGTCAATCGACCCGTTCGTATCGATGAGCCAATCCGCCACGGTCGCCCGAGCCTCCTCGGTCGCTTGAGAGTTGATGCGCGCCCAGGCGTCGTCACTCGACAGACCGCGAATCGTAACGAGACGATTGTGTCGTACCTCGGAATCGCACGCGAGCACGATTACGCCGTCGAAATCGTTGGCTCGGTTGGTTTCGACTAGGAGAGGGATGTCGTACACGATGATCGCGTTGGGTTCTTCCGAACGGATATCGGCGACACGCGCCCGGAATTCGGTTCCGATGGCCGGGTGGACGAGTGCCTCGAGATCGGCGCGTGCAATTGCGTCATCGAAAATCAGCCGACCGAGCGCCACGCGGTCTAGTTCGCCTCCCGAATCAACAACTCCCACTCCGAAACGTTCGCGAATGGCGTTGAGAGTGGGGCTTCCCCCTCGTTGCACATAGCGCACGAGTTCGTCGGCCGAGATAACGTGTGCACCGAGTTCGCGTAAACGTGCGGCGACTGTCGACTTCCCCGCGGCGATTCCGCCGGTCAACGCGATGAGTGGCATTCGTCCAGAGTAACTAAAAGGGGTGGTCGTTTCCGACCACCCCACGTTAGTTGACCGCTGTTACTCGGAATCCTCGCCGGCGAGCTTGTCGCGCAGGGCGATGAGCGCCTCGTCCTCAGACAGCGATCCGGGGACAACGGACTCCGTAGACGAAGACGCAGAATCGGTCTCCGCGCGTGGCATGTCGGGCAGAGCGTCCGCTTCGGCATTCATGCGGGCGACCTGGACCTTGTGTGATTCCCAACGCGCTTGGGCAGCGCCATAGTCGCGTTCCCACTTCGTACGCGCTTCGTCGAACCCGTCCTTCCAGACACCCGTCGCTGGATCAAATCCCTCGGGGTAACGGTACGCACCGGTCTCGTCGTAGTCGGTCGGCATGCCGTAGAGTGCGGGGTCGAACTCGGTACCCTCGGAATCAACACCTTCATTTGCCTGCTTGAGGGACAGCGAGATGCGACGACGCTCGAGGTCGATATCGATGATTTTGACAAACACGTCGTCGCCCACCGCAACGGCCTGCTCGGCGAGTTCGATGTGCCTTGTCGACAACTCCGAAATGTGAACCAGCCCCTCGATTCCGTCGGCGACGCGAACAAAGGCACCGAACTGAACGAGCTTCGTCACCTTGCCTGGTGCGATTTCGCCGATTGCGTGTTCGCGCGCGAACACCTGCCACGGGTCTTCCTGCGTCGCTTTGAGAGACAACGAGATGCGTTCGCGGTCATTTTCGACCTCGAGTACCTCGACGGTCACTTCTTGACCGATTTCGACGACCTCGGACGCGTGCTCGATGTGCTTCCAGGAAAGTTCCGACACGTGAATCAGACCGTCGACGCCGCCGAGGTCCACAAAGGCACCGAAGTTGACGATGGACGAGATGACACCCTTACGGATCTGGCCTTTCTGGATGTTCCCAAGAATCTGGCTGCGGCTCTCTGACTGCGTTTGTTCAAGCAGAGCGCGGCGCGAGAGAACCACGTTGTTGCGGTTCTTGTCGAGTTCGAGAATCTTGGCTTCAATTTCCTGGCCGAGGTACGGGGTGAGGTCGCGGACTCGGCGGAGCTCGATGAGAGATGCCGGCAGGAAGCCACGTAAGCCGATGTCGACGATGACACCACCCTTGACAACCTCGATCACGGTTCCGGTGACGATGCCGTCGGCCTCTTTGACCTTTTCGACATCTCCCCACGCGCGCTCGTACTGTGCGCGCTTCTTGGACAGGATGAGGCGACCTTCTTTGTCTTCTTTCTGAAGAACGAGGGCCTCGACCACATCACCGACGGCGACAACCTCATCCGGGTTGACATCGTGCTTGATGGAAAGTTCACGGATCGGGATGACACCCTCCGTCTTGTAACCGACGTCGAGGAGAACCTCGTCGCGGTCAATCTTTACGACGGTTCCTTCAATGAGGTCTCCGTCGTTGAAGAACTTCAGCGTTTTTTCAACTTCGGCGAGGAAATCCTCGGCTGATCCGATGTCATTAATCGCGACCTGTTTGGTCTGGGGTGTAGTCATAGGTGAATTGCTCCAGTGGGGCATAAAATAGGCCCACGCAAATCTCTTCACGCGGGCAGCGGACAGGGACATGTCGCCGGGTGGCAACGGTTCAGTCTATCGACCTATTCGAAGCGCCCGCAACCGCTACCAGTCGCCGAGAACCGCCACGCGTAGGGTGTCCAGGCCGGTGCCGCCGATGTTAAGTGCCCGCTTGTGCCACGCGGGGAGCGAAAAAGCGCTTCCCTCGCGGCGCTCGGACTCCGCGCGCAGATCTTCCCAAATTCGTTGTCCGATTTTGTAGGACGGGGCCTGTCCCGGCCATCCAAGGTAACGATTGACCTCAAACCGAACGAATTCGTCTTCCATGAGCACGTTGGCGCGCATGAAGTCATAAGCGAATTCGGCGTCCCACAGACCCTTGCCGTCTGGACGCTTTTTGCCGAGGTGCACCCCGATGTCGAGAACGACGCGAGCGGCGCGCATTCGTTGAGCGTCCAGCATGCCGAATCGGTCCCCGTCATCATCGAGATAACCCAACTCCGCCATGAGACGCTCTGCGTAGAGTGCCCAACCTTCAGCGTGCCCCGAGGACCCCGCCAATTGCCGGCGCCACGTGTTCAACTGTCCGGAGTTGTAGACCGCTTGGGCGATTTGCAGGTGGTGTCCGGGAACACCCTCGTGATAGACGGTCGTCGTTTCTCGCCACGTGTCGAATTCGGTGACACCTTCCGGAACGCTCCACCACATTCGACCCGCCCGAGAGAAATCGTCGCTCGGACCGGTGTAGTAGATTCCGCCGTCTTTGGTCGGCGCGATGTGACACTCCAACTTCCGCATAATGTCCGGAATGTCGAAGTGCTCACGTCCGAGCTCGTGAACCGCATTATCCGACAACTGTTGCATCCACGCTTGGAGCGCGTCCGTACCGTGAATCTTGCGTGTCGGATCATTATCGAGAGCCGCAACGGCATCGGCGACCGATCCGCCAGCGATTCGCCGAGCGATCTCTTCTTGTTCCGATTTCATGCGTTCGAGTTCCTCGAGACCCCACTCGTAGGTTTCGTCAAGGTCGACGGTCGCTCCGAGAAAGTAGCGCGAGTGAAGCTGGTACAGATCGCGACCGACGCCGTCGTTGTTATGCGACGCCGGTGCGAGTTCGTTTCTGAGGAAGTTGGCTAGTTCGAGATACGCGAGCCCGGCCGAGTCAGCAGAGGTACGCAACTGAGCCCGCAACGAATCCGGAAGGTCTACTGGCGCCGTATTCGTGGCGAAGTCGACGAAGAAGCCGTCGGGCGCGGAGTGGCGATCGGCCTGCGCGATGACTTCGATGATTTGGCGACGCGCGGGGACATGGCCCTCTCGAATTCCCTCCATCAACGATTCGCGGTAACCGGCCAATGCACCCGCGACGTTCCCGAGCTTGGTCGCGATCGCTTCCCAGGCCTCGACGCCGTCCGTCGGCATGAGGTCGAACACTTCTCGGACGCCCTGGGCTGCTGACGCGATGTTGTTGAGATCGCGCAGGTGCCACTTCGATTCCGACAATTCAATCGCGAGTTCTAGATCCGAGGTCAAGTCGAGTTTGGTCACGCGGTCGATGTCGTCGACCGGCTCGGCAGTGCGAAGTTGCGTCAGTGCCGTCCGCACAGCAGAAATGTACGTCTCATGACCCTCGGGCGAATAATCACCGTACGACGTGATGTCGCCGTCGCGCCCGAGCCAGATCCGCATGTCGGGGTCAAGTTCGCAGAGTGTGTCCACCCACTCTTCAGCGATGCGGTCGATGGCGGTAGGAACGCGTGTATCAGTCATAAGAAGAGCCTAATGACCTGCGGCTTTCCATGAGGTACCCAGGCCGACCTGGACATCAAGCGGGACCGACAGGATTGCCGCGTGTTCCATCGCTTCTTCCACGATGACACGTAGTTTCTCGGTCTCGCCGGGAGCGACCTCAAAGATCAATTCGTCGTGAACCTGCAACACCAGGCGAGACGTCAACTTGCCGTTACGAACCCCGTCGACCGCACGGATCATCGCAATTTTCATGATGTCCGCGGACGTTCCCTGAATCGGGGCGTTGAGCGCTGCGCGCTCCGCGTTGTCGCGCACCATGCGGTTGGAACTGGCGAGATCCCGGAACTGACGCTTTCTCCCGAAGACGGTGGTGGTAAACAAGTCCTTTCGTGCCTGCTCGACGACCGACCGCAGGTAGTCACGAACTCCCCCGAATCGGGCGAAATAGTCCGCCATCAGGGCCTTGGCCTCTTTATTGTCGATGCGCAACTGCTTGGCCAGGCCGAACGCGGAGAGTCCGTAGGCCAGTCCGTAGGACATCGCTTTTACTTTTGACCGCATGGCTGGTGTGACGTCGGCCGGGGTGACCCCGAAGACCTTTGCGCCCACGAATCGGTGCAGGTCCTCGCCCGACTTGAACGCCTCGATAAGGTTGTCGTCGCCGGACAAATGCGCCATGATGCGCATCTCGATTTGTGAGTAGTCGGCCGTGAGTAAACCCTCGTGCTGGGAATCCGAGATGAACGCCGCGCGGATCTCGGCGCCGATCTCGGATCGGATCGGGATGTTCTGCAGATTAGGGTCGGACGACGAGAGCCGACCGGTTGTCGTGCCGGTTTGGTCGAAGGACGTATGGATTCTGCCGTCGCTGTGGATGCTCTTTCGCAACACCTCGACGATTTGAGCAAGTTTGGTCTGCTCACGGTGTTCGAGCAGCCCGTCAAGGAAAGGGTGCGGGTTCGATTCCTGCAGGTCAGCGAGCGACGCTGCGTCCGTCGAG
>JBIIFF010000074.1:0-5903 GCA_044237445.1 Microbacteriaceae bacterium
TGTTCGTTGATCCCGCCCCGGGTCCAGTCCTCGCCAACTACGGACTCGAAAACCTGCGCTTCGTCACCCCGGTGTCACCCGGTGACCGGGTCAGGGTGACGCTTACCGCAAAGCAGATCACTCCGCGCGAGAACGAGGAGTACGGCGAAGTGAGGTGGGACGCCGTTCTCATAAACCAGCGGGATGAAACAGTCGCGACGTATGACGTACTCACGCTGGTGGCCAAACAGGATTAGTCAGCAGCTTTTGCAAGCCCGTCGAAGGCCACGCTAATCACGTCGTCGGCGAGGCGGTCAGGCGTTATTGGGCCACCGGGGCGATACCATTCGACAATCGAGTTGATCATTCCGAAAAGAAGTCTCGTTGTTGTGCGCGCATCGATGTCTGCCCGCATCGTGCCGCCGCTGCGAGCTTCGTCCACGAGCTCGGCGACCGCACTGTTGAAGCCCCGTCGTCGCTCAAGGGCCTGACGTTCGACTTCAGTGTTGCCGCGCAGCCGAAGCAGAAGAGTGACATAGGGCAGATCCTTCACGAGGACTTCAACCGCACCACGCAGGACGAAACGCAGCCGGTCTTCGGCGGGGCCTTTTGTAGCGCCGTCCTTGGTCAACACGAGCTCAAGTTCGCTCAGTGCCCGGTCGAGCGCGAGACGAAGTAGGTCTTCTTTTCCTGAAACGTGGTAGTACACCGCGGATTTACTGGTCCCTAGTCGTTGTGCCAACATTCCCATTGAGGTGGCTTCGTAGCCGTGGTCGTTGAACGCTGCGACCGCGATGTCCAGCACGGAGGCAAGGTCGTAAGCGTCGCGACCGGCGCGACCGTTACCGGCGCTCCGCCCGGTTGATGCATTTACCATTTCGCCTCCACAATCGTCCGAATTCTGACCTTACTTGAATCCTTGTTCTGACCTGCTCAATATGCTATCGTTTACTGAACGACCAGTAAGTAACTCAAAGGAGATGCAATGTCTGATGCCAGAGTGTTGAGCAAAAGCCAAGGCTCAGTGGACGAAGCGGGCGCAGCCCGTTTCGCCGAGTTGCTGGCCAACGAGCAGCGTGTCGAACCAACGGACTGGATGCCCGAGGGTTATCGCAAGACCCTCATACGTCAGATTTCTCAACACGCTCATTCCGAGATTATTGGTATGCAGCCTGAGGGAAACTGGATCTCCAGAGCCCCCAGTTTGAAGCGCAAGGCCATTCTGATGGCGAAAGTCCAAGACGAGGCGGGGCATGGACTCTACCTCTATTCCGCGGCACAGACCCTCGGGGTTGATCGCGAGACAATGTTTGAACAACTTATTGCGGGAGCAGCAAAATACTCGTCCATCTTCAATTACCCGACGCCGACCTGGGCAGATATGGGTTCGATCGGCTGGCTCGTCGACGGAGCGGCCATCTGCAATCAAGTCCCATTGTGTCGCGCATCGTATGGCCCGTATGGGCGAGCGATGGTTCGTATCTGCAAAGAAGAGTCGTTCCATCAGCGTCAAGGATTCGAAATCCTATTGCACCTCATGCGCGGCACCGACGCACAGAAGGCAATGGCACAAGAATCTGTCAACCGCTGGTACGCCCCCGCGCTCATGATGTTTGGCCCGCCCGATGATGATTCACCCAATTCTCGGCAAAGTATGGAATGGAACATCAAGCGTTTCAGTAACGACGAACTTCGTCAGCGTTTTGTCGACATGCTCGTGCCCCAGGCAGAGATTCTGGGCGTCACTCTGCCGGATCCGCACATTAAGTGGAACGAAGAACGTGGGCACTTCGACTTTGGCGAGCTCGACTGGTCGGAATTCCAGGATGTGTTGGCTGGCCACGGCCCCGCCAACACAATCCGCGTTGCCCGGCGGCGTCAGGCCCACGAGGACGGCGCATGGGTTCGCGAAGCGGCTCGCGCGTACGCAGATTCCCGCGCCGAGGAGAGGGTTGCCTCGTGACCAGTCCAGGTGACTCCGGCGGTCGCGAAACGTGGCCGATGTGGGAGGTGTTTGTGCGCTCGAGTCGGGGGCTTTCCCATGTGCACGCGGGGTCCCTTCATGCGTCCGACGAAACGATGGCTGTGCGCAATGCCCGCGACCTTTACACCCGTCGGGCAGAGGGCGTCTCGATATGGGTTGTGCCTGCGTCCGCCATTACCGCGTCTGACCCTGATGCACGCGGGGCATTCTTCGAATCGCCGCAGGGCAAGGAATACCGGCACGCCACGTATTACACCGAGTCTGATTCGGTTGCTCACCTGTGATCCCCACCAGTAACCGTTCGATATCCGACGCGGTCACCGCCGAAACAATTGCCACCGCGGGTTTCGTCGCCCCGGAGGCCGTCGCGCGGTATGCAACCGGACTCGGGGACGACGCGCTGATTCTCGCGCAGCGATTGGGTGAGTGGATTGCTCACGCTCCCGAACTGGAAGAAGACGTTGCCCTAGGTAATATCGCGCTCGATCAGTTGGGGCATGCGCGTAGCTTTCTCACGTACGCAGCTTCGGCCTGGGGGAAAACCGAGGATGATCTCGCTTACTTCCGCGACGAATCTCAATTTCTCAATCGACAACTGTTTGAGCAGCCCAACGGTGACTTTGCGCAGACAATCGCGCGTCAACTCGTCGCATCTGTTTACTTCGAGATGCTGTACACCTCGCTCACGCAGTCAACGAACCCGACTTTAGCGGCCATCGCAGCCAAGGCGGTCAAGGAGGTTAACTACCATGTCGACCACAGCACACAATGGTTGTTACGACTAGGGCTCGGAACAGACATTTCTCGTGAACGTATGCAGCGAGGTCTCGAGGCTGTGTGGCCATTTATTTCAGAGCTCTTTAGCTCCGACCCGCTGACAGAAGGACTAGAGGGTATTGCCGTAAATCCGTCTTCACTTCGGGCTGACTTCGACAGGGTCACGCAGCAGGCAATCGCCGATGCTGGGCTGACGTTGCCGACCACACCCGCGGTGCGCGGCGGCGGCCGATCAGGCATCCACACCGAATCCCTCGGCCCACTGCTCGCCGAGATGCAGGTGCTCGCTCGCGCTCATCCCGAGGCGACGTGGTGAAGAGCATCGAAAAGGTCGCCCGCCCAAGGCCTTCGGGAGGAACTGAACTGGAAATTTGGAATCTGGCCGCGACAGTTGTCGACCCAGAGGTGCCCGTAGTCACAATCGAAGATCTGGGTGTTCTCCGATACGTTCAACTCACCGAGAACGGGGGCGTCGTAGTTCAGCTAACACCCACATATTCGGGATGCCCCGCTATCGATGCAATGCGAGACGATGTTGTGTCGGTGATTACTGAGGCGGGATATACCGACGTGCGTGTCGACGTTGTGCTCGCACCAGCGTGGACTACAGATTGGATCAGCCAGTCAGGTCGCGACAAGCTCGAAGCCTACGGAATTGCGCCACCCGCTCCCCGACGAACAGATGGCAAGGTGAACCTGGGACTCGGCATCCGGTGCCCTCGATGCGAATCACTTCACACCCGGCAGACATCACGTTTCGGTTCAACCGCGTGTAAGGCGCTCTACGTTTGCCAACGCTGCCACGAGCCCTTTGACTATTTCAAGGAGCACTGATGCCTCCCTCAAAAACTAAACGTCGCGGTCGATTTAACGAACTCACTATCTCGCAGGTGAGAAAGCTCACAGAAGATGCAATTGAGGTGAGCTTCACGGTCCCGGACGAACTCCTCGACGACTACAACTATTCTCCCGGTCAGTACATCGCGTTGCGCGCGACGGTCGAAGGGGAAGACGTCCGACGCAGTTACTCGATTTGTCAGGCTCCGGTCGTTGGCGAACTTAAAGTGGGTATCAAGCGCGACCTCGGTGGTCTCTTTTCCACCTGGGCAATCGAGAACTTGACGTCGGGAATGCGGTTGTCCGTGATGGTGCCCGAGGGAACATTCGTTTCCCAACGGCGTGAATCTGGCGCACACTTCGTAGCAATCGCGGCTGGCTCCGGAATCACCCCTGTGATTTCGCTCATTGAGAGCGCACTTGCGGCCGAATCGCTCAGCCGCTTCTCGCTTATCTATTCCAACCGCACCGCGATGGACACAATGTTTATCGACGAACTCGCTGATTTGAAGGATCGTTACCCCACACGGCTCGCGCTCTACCATGTCCTCACCCGAGAAGCGCGGAGTTCCGAACTGCTGTCGGGTCGCCTGGACAGCCCAAAACTCAACGACATACTGGAAAATCTCATTTCCCCGACGGACGTGAATGAGTGGTTCATCTGCGGACCCTTCGACCTCGTGCAGTTAGTTAGAGACACGCTTGCGCAACATGGTGTGGAACCACAGGACATTCGATACGAACTGTTTACGACTGGTCGTCCCGAGGACCTTGGCGGCCCATCTGGTCGGTCGATCGCTGTCGAGGCCGGTCAAGATGTGCACACAATCATCTTCCGCCTGGACGGAACGTCTGCAACAGTGACCACACCTGTTCACGGCAACGAGAGCATCCTTAACGCAGCGCTTCGGGTGCGTCGTGATGTGCCCTTTGCCTGCGCGGGAGGGGTTTGCGGAACCTGCCGCGCAACCGTGGTCTCGGGCACCGTAAACATGGTTGAGAACTTTGCGCTGGAACCCGATGAAATCGAGCGCGGCTACGTGCTCACCTGTCAGTCCATACCGACGAGCGAACTCGTCGAAATCAACTACGACTCCTAGGAGAAACATTGTCGATCGACCTCACTATCAGCGGTCTCGTGGCGGAAATCGTGCTCAACGCACCAGAGCGATTAAATGCAATCCCTGAGTCGGACCTCGTCGATCTAGGGTTAGCGCTGAGGGAGGCAGAAGAAGCACGCGTCGGCGCTGTTCTGCTCCGTGGCGAGGGACGCGCGTTCTGCGCGGGCCGTGACATTAGTGATGTGGCGCCAGCAACGGACGATGCGACAGATTATCTCGCAAATCGTGTGACTCCGCTTCTTCGACAGATTGCCGCTTTCCCGGCTCCCACGTTCGCTGCCGCGACGGGAGCGTGTCTGGGTGTAGGTCTAGGTCTACTCATTGCATGTGATGTCGTTTACGTTGCCGATAACGCGAAAATTGGGTCACCGTTTGCCAACCTTGGCGCAACGCTGGACTCGGGTGGCCACGCCTTATTCTTCGAGCGTCTAGGCGCACACCGCACTCTTGATTTGGTTTACACCGCCGAATTGATGAGTGGCACGGAAGCTGTCGCGGCTGGCCTGTTCAGCCGGGTGGTGCCTGAGGCAGAGTTACTCGCCTTCACTCGCGAGCGAGTGGCTAGAGTATCGACGGGGGCAATCGACGCGTTTCGTGCCAGTAAGGCTCTCGTACAAGAGTTGCGAGACGAGCGCATTGGCCTGTGGGCATCTCTTGACCACGAGAACGTCGCGCAGGGGGTGCTGTGTAACACGGACAACTACCAAGAGGGTTTCGCCGCGTTCCAACAAAAGCGCACCCCCGTTTTCACCAGAGCAGAGTCATGATCGTCAGAGAACTATTCGAACGGGACGCTGCATCGGCATCCCTCGGGATGACGCTTGTTGAGTCTGGAGACGGCCATGCTGTGGTCGCGATGCCGGTTCGTGCGGACATGCTCAATGGGTTTGGAGTCATGCACGGAGGGTTCGTGTTCGCGTTGGCCGACACCGCTTTTGCAATGGCCTGTAATGACGGGAAAGCGGTGACTGTAACCTCGGGCGCGGACATCACGTTCCTTCGATCGGTAGGTCCCGGTCAGAGTTTGATTGCAGTTGCCGATGAGAGGTCGACATCAGGCCGTAGCGGGATTTATGACGTGACGGTGCGAGACGAGACGGATAAGACGGTAGCAGAGTTCCGCGGTCGCAGTCGGTCCACCGACCGGCCCTCGTTAGCTGATGTTTGAACGGTAGTCAGACGACGGGACCCGTCCACTTTTCGCC
>JBIIFF010000075.1:0-5873 GCA_044237445.1 Microbacteriaceae bacterium
GACGTACCAGTTTCCCGGCTTGCGGCGAAGTTCCTTTTTGAACTCGGCGTAAGGGTCTTCTTCGGGCTCGGCCTCGACGACCGGGGCGTCATGCAGTTCCGCGGTCACGTCGGCCTCGTCGAGCTCGAGGTCGTCGGTGGTTGTCGACAGGTCAGAGTCGTCAGTGTGGTTTTCCGTCACGAGAGTCAATCCTTAATTCGTTAGTTTTCCCACGGAAGTGGGCCGTTGCCAAAAATCATTCCAATCAAAAGCCCGATCACGATGTCGAGGCTCGAAATGATGGCCATCATGATGATGACGAACACCAACACGACCGACGTGTAGGTGATCAGTTCCTTGCGGGTCGGGGTGACAACCTTGCGAAGTTCGATGACAACCTCGCCCATGAACTGCGCGAGGCGTCCGAAAACGCTCTTTTTCCGTTCGCCGCCCGCAGCGGCGGTGCCGGGAGTGATTTCGTCAGTCACGGTGTTGCCTTTCGGTTTGTTGTGGATGTCGGTGGACCGACATTCGCAGGGCGGACAGGACTCGAACCTGCAACCTGCGGTTTTGGAGACCGCTGCTCTACCAATTGAGCCACCGCCCTGTGCGTGGCACCCGTCGGACGAAGTCCCACGACGGCACGACGAACGATGGTGTTGAGCACCAAATCACCAGTGTATGCCAGCCGAGCCCATTCTCCAAAGCGAGGTCACCGAGCGTTCACTCGTCTATTCTGGTGGGGTGACGGAACCGAAAAAACGAGTATCTCAGCGCGTCGGCGCAATCGCCGAAAGCGCAACCCTCAAGGTCGACGCAAAGGCCAAGGCGCTGAAGGCCGAGGGGCGCCCGATCATCTCTTACGGCGCTGGCGAACCGGATTTCGCCACCCCCGAACACATCGTCGAGGCCGCGGTTGCCGCGGTCATCGACCCCAAGAATCACCGGTACACGCCCGCCGCTGGTCTGCCGGAACTGCGCGAAGCAATCGCTCAGAAGACGCGGCGTGATTCGGGCATCGCCGTGTCCGCCTCGCAAGTCATCGTCACGAACGGTGGCAAGCAGGCGGTGTATCAAGCGTTCCAAGCGTTACTCGACGAGGGGGACGAGGTCATCGTGCCGACCCCGTTCTGGACGACCTATCCCGAGGTGATTGCGCTCGCGGGCGGAGTCGCGGTCGACGTTTTCGCGGGCGCGGACAACGGCTACCTGGTGACCGTCGAACAACTCGAAGCGGCCCGCACCCCCCGAACCAAGGTGTTGTTGTTTGTGTCTCCGTCAAATCCGACCGGTGCGACCTACAACGCGGAACAGACTCGCGCGATTGGACAGTGGGCGCTGGAACACGGTCTGTGGGTGATTTCGGACGAGATTTACCAGAACCTGGTCTACGACGGTGACCACGCGGTGTCGATCCTCGAAGCGGTCCCCGAACTGGCGAACCAGACCATCCTCGTCAACGGTGTCGCCAAGACCTACGCGATGACCGGCTGGCGGCTCGGGTGGATGGTCTCGCCCACGGACGTCACGGCCGCTTCGGCGAACCTGCAATCTCACCTCTCTAGCAACGTCTCCAACATCTCGCAGCGGGCGGCCATCGCCGCTTTGAACGGAGACCAATCAGTGGTCGACGACATGAAAAAGGCGTTCGCCCGTCGACGCACAATCATGATCACGGAACTGTCAAAGATCGAGGGATTTGTTGTCCCCGAGCCAGGTGGCGCGTTCTATGTCTATGCCGACGTCACGGCACTGCTCGGTCGCGACTGGGGTGGACAGCGCATCGACACGACGCTACAACTCGCGGATTACATCCTCGATGTCGCCGAAGTGGCGGTAGTCCCCGGCGAAGCGTTTGGGCCAAGTGGCTATCTGCGGTTCGCCTATGCGCTCGGTGACGATGAACTGCTTGAGGGCATTCAGCGACTCCAAAAACTCTTCGCTTAGTCGAACCCGATCATCGTCGGTTCGGGTTCGAGCACCACGCCGAACGCGTCGTGAACTCGGATGGTGATGTAGCGCGCGAGTTCCAGCACCTCGTTAGCGGTGGCACCCCCGCGATTGATGATCGCGAGCGTGTGCTTGCTCGAGATTGCGGCGTTGCTGCCGGCCACGGCGAAGCCTCGGGGAATACCCGCGTTCTCGATGAGCCACGCGGCGCTCAATTTGACGTCGCCCGGAGCAGCGGCGAAATCGGGGAACTCGGGCGTCACCCCGAGCGGCACAGCCGTTTCGGAACGTTGCGGTTCGAGCGGAAACCGAGGGGCGCCGGGCGGCAATGCCCGGGCGATCGAGGCGGGAACGACGGGGTTCGTGAAAAACGACCCAACGCTCACCGAGTCGGGGTCGTCGCTCACCACCATCCCCTTGCTCGCGCGCAGTTCGAGGACCGAGCGGCGAACCTCGGCGAGCGCCACCGACGAACCGAGCGGAACATCGAGGGCGCGAGCGAGTTGGTCGAAACGAATCGGAGCCGACTCGGTTCCGGGAGTGAGTGCGAACGTCACCGAAATCACGAGTCCCGTCAGTCCGGTTTGGAGCGATGAGCGACGATAACCGAAAGACAACGCGTCCGAGCGCAGGGTCACAACTTCGGATTGACCCGCTGGCAGGAACTGCAGTGACTCAAAGGTGTCCGAGAGTTCGACGCCATACGCACCGATGTTTTGGATTGGCGCGGCGCCGACCGTCCCTGGAATACCACTGAGTGCTTCGAGACCGGATAAGCCGTTGTCAACGCTCCACGACACGAGTGCGTCCCACGACTCCCCCGCCTGGGCGGTGACGAGAGCACGTTCGCCGTCGTCGTGCCGGTCGATTCCGCGCGTTGCGACTCGGATGACGGTGGCGCTGAAGGGTTCGTCCGACACCACGATGTTGGACCCGCCGCCGAGGAGGAACCAGGGTTGACGTGACGAACTGACTTCGCGAAACGTGTCGATCAATTCGCCGCGGGTTGACGGCTCGCGAAAATCGGCAATTGCACCACCCACGCGCAGGGTGGTGAGTTCGCGGAAGTCGGCGGCGTTAGTCAAAAACGACCTGAACCTGCGCCTTGCCCAGCACCGTGTTTCCGTCGTAGGTGACGGTGAGGTCGAAGCGCACGGCGTCGTCCATCACCGCACCGACCACCACGGCTGTCGACACGTCCGCTCCGGCGATGGCGTCGACGAGAACGGGCCGTGTGAAACGAACGCCGTAGTCAATGACTCGGCCTTTTGTTCCGAGGAATTCGAGGACGGGCTGAATCGCCAGGCCCATTGTCAGCATCCCGTGAGCGAGAACCCCCGGCAGTCCGACCGATTGTGCGATGTCATCGCGATAGTGGATGGGATTGAAGTCGCCGCTCGCCCCGGCATAGCGCACGAGCGACGTGCGGTCGAGGTGAACGGTCGTGGTGGCGACGGTTTCGCCGACGGTGAGTCCCGTGGTCATGGCTTATTCATCCCCTCGAACGACGAGCGTGGATGTCGCGGTGACGACGTGATCGCCGCGAGCGTCGGTCATCACGCTTTCGGACGTCACCATCGAATGTCCCCCCAGCGATTTGACGCTGGTGACCGAGAGAGTCGCCATCAGTTCGTCTCCGGCGACGATGTCGCGGCTGAACGTGAAGCGTTGGTCGCCGTGAACAACTCGCGTGAAATCGATGTTGGCGTCGGGTTCGGCGAGAAGCTGCGCGAGGGTCAGTTCCTGAATGACCACGGGGAACGTCGGCGGTGCGACCACATCGGCGTGTCCGGCGGTGCGGGCCGCCGCGACGTCAAGGTAGATCGGGTTGGTTGCGAGAACCGCGCGCGCGAACTCGCGGACTTTTTCGCGACCAACGAGGTACGGGCCAACGGGCGAAAACTCACGACCCACCAATTCGGGATTCACGGACATGCCGTCAGTCTACAAACGGACGCGTTAGACGGGGTCGAGCAGGTGAGGGCCGTTTCCCGCGAGGGGCGCGACTTCATGGGCGACAAGGGCTTCGGCGACGGGCCGCGAGCGCGCCACCGCGTCGTCGATGAACCGCTGGTCAGCCGTGCTGTCGCGATTCAGCCACCAATCCCAGTCGTCGGGGCCGAGAACGACGGGCGTCCGATCGTGGAGCCACGCGATGGGTTCGGGGGCGGCCATGGTCAGAATCGTCGCGGTGAGAACCCATTCGCTGTCGGGGCCGGCTCGCCACCACGAGTACAAACCAGCGAAGGCGAGTTCACCGGCCGGCGAAGTGACCGCGTGGGGAGTTTTCACCTTTCCCTCGGTTCGCCACTCGAAATAGGCGCTGGCGGGAAGGAGCGCGCGTTGATGCCCGACGGAACTGCGGAAGGTCGGTTTTTCGGTCACCGTTTCACTGCGCGCGTTGAACGTCGGGTACTTCAGTGTGAGGCTGTCCGCGAACCGGGGAACGAGAGACCAGCGGGCGGTGGTAACGAGCCGCGCTCGGTCGTCGCGCTTTTCCACAACGATCGGGACGTCGGCGGTCGGGGGAATGTTCCACGACGGGCGCATCTCGACGTCCGGGATTTCGTCGGCGTGAAAGTACCGACCGAGTTCCTCACCGCTCAGGGTTGACGCATACCGGCCGCACATCTATATCTCGCTGTCGACCGCTCCGCGTTGGGCGACGAGAGGACCCCACCAGACGCCGATTGCGACGTGGGCGGGGTGCGACTGATAGACCGCGAGCGCCTCGCGCGATTCGTGGACCGAGATGAGCGACACATCGAAATTCCCCTGGGTCTCCCCCACGTCGGGCGTGAGCGACACGCTGACCAGCCCGGGGACGACTCCCACGAGCGCTCGGAGTTCCTCCCCGAACCGCGCCACAATCGCCTCGCGTTCTGTGGCGGAGTGGTCGATGAGCTTCCACACAACGGTGTGACGAATCATGTGAGTTCCTCGGTCAGTGCCGATCGAAACGAGTCTTCGTCGACACGCCACTGGGAATGCCGCTCGCCGTTGATGAGAACGACGGGGATGTCGTCTTTGAGGGTCTCGAACAATTCCGCGTCGTCGAGAATGTTGTGTTCAACCAGTTCGGCCTGCGGAAAATCCTGAAGCACCGAGTTCACAACCACCCGTGCATCGTCACACAGATGACAACCGGGCTTCCCCATCAAATCGACAATCAGTCGGGTCATGGTTCTGTCGAACGGCTACTTCTTGTTGCGACGCTGGTGGCGAGTCTTGCGAAGCAACTTGCGGTGCTTCTTCTTCGCCATGCGCTTGCGGCGCTTCTTAATAACGGAACCCATGGGACACCTTTACCTGAGCCAATCGAATGATCGGCAAATGAACAATAACGTGAAGTCTAGCGTGACTTGTGGGTTCGAGTGTCCGTCGTTACATCGACTGAGAATCTAACTGCCGAGTTCCTGCGCTATTTCACGGGCGCGAGCGAGCGCCGCGTTCGCGGCCGTCTCGTAAATCTCGGAGAGGCGAGCGTCGTCCAGCACCGCTATCGCCCGTTCCGTCGTGCCGCCAGGGCTCGTCACTCGTCGGCGCAGCTCCGCTGGGCCGACATCCGACGCGTCCAACAACGCGGTTGCCCCCGCGAACGTTTTCTCGACGAGATTGCGGGCATCGTCCTCGGAAAACCCGAGTTCACGGGCCGCGACCGTCCACTGTTCCATCGCGTGAAAAACATACGCCGGCCCGGAGCCCGAGATCGTGCTGAGTGCGTCAATGTGATCCTCGGGGAGTTCGAGCACCCAGCCGACGCTCTCGAACAACGCTCGCGCCCGAGCAATATGGCCCGGAGTCGCGCGCGATCCACCCGCGATTCCGGTGACGCCCTTGCCGACAAGCGCGGGCGTGTTCGGCATCGATCGAACAACCGGGTTGGGAACAATCTTCTCCATCGTTGCCGTCGTGATTCCGGCCGCAACCGAAACAACCAGTGC
>JBIIFF010000018.1:0-21027 GCA_044237445.1 Microbacteriaceae bacterium
ACCACCGTCGATCGCGCACTGGTTGCGAGGCGCTGGTGCGCGTGACTGGCAAATAGAGTTGATTCATCGACAATTGAACGATTGCTTCGAGCGCGTCGCCGCAGACCCAACGCAGTTCCTCGCGGCGGCGGACGTCGACGAATAGCGCGGACGGAGTCCGCAACCGAGAGACGGAGGACCTCGTGGTCAACGAAGTTTTTTACATTGATGGGATGCGGAGCCCATTCGGGCGTGCCGGCGCGAAGGGCATTTATCGCGACACTCGCGCTGACGATATCGCCACTCACACGCTGCGCGGGTTGTTGGCTCGCAACTCGTCGGTGCCACTCGACCGGATTGACGACGTCGCAGTTGCGGCCACAACCCAAGAGGGCGACCAGGGCCTCACACTCGGACGGACCGTCGCACTCGCGTCGGGACTTCCTTTTTCTGTGCCCGGATTCGCCATCGACCGCATGTGCGCCGGTGGAATGACCGCTATGACGACACTCGGCTCGGGAATCGGCTGGGGACAGATCGAATTGGCTGTCGCCGGTGGAGTCGAACACATGGGCCGTCATCCGATGGAGTTCGCAGCGAAGGCAAATCCCGCGATGCTCGAACAGGGGCTGCTCACGCCCGAGTCGCTAGCCATGGGTTTCACCGCGGAGATTCTCCATGACCGATTGCCGGCTATCACCAAGGCGCGAACCGATGCCTACGCCGAGCAAAGTCAGCGGCGCGCTGCGGCCGCCTACGAGGCGGGTCACATCCAGCCCGACCTGGTCGCAATCGATACCCCGCACGGCGCCGCAGACCGCGACGAACAATTGCGCCCGGCCACAACACTCGAGTCCCTGTCGTCACTCGCAACGCCATTTCGCGAGGATGGTCGCGTGACGGCGGGAAACGCTTCTCCGCTCACCGACGGAGCCACGATGTCTCTACTCGCCGGAGCCGACGCGGTGAGCCGCTACGGTCTCACACCATCGATGCGACTGGTCTCTTACGCGTTTGCCGGGGTGTCCCCCGATGAAATGGGGTTGGGCCCGATTCCCGCCACCGAAAAAGCGCTCGCGAACGCAGGTCTTCGGATGTCGGACATCGGTGCAATCGAGGTCAATGAGGCGTTTGCCGTTCAGGTGCTTGCCTTCACGGACCACTTCGGGATCGATCAGACCGCCGACACCCTCAACCCGTGGGGCGGGGCGATCGCTTTCGGTCATCCGCTCGCCAGTTCCGGAGTCCGATTGGCGATCCAACTGGCACGGCAGTTCGACCTCGACCATTCGATTCGATACGGACTGACAACGATGTGCGTCGGGCTCGGTCAAGGCGGAACCATCATCTGGGAAAACCCCCACTACTCGGCATGAACGACTATCCAGCCGAAGACGCCCCGATTCGTGTCGACGTAGCGACTCGTACGACGCCGGCCGGACTGCGCGTCGCACTCCTTACTCTGACTAACGGCTCGGAACGTCGACCCGCGACGTTCGGTCCGGTCGGGCTCGCCAATCTCGAGGAGGCGTTGGACAATGTCCGTCAATCCGCGGATTACGCAGCCGTACTCATCACCGGAACAGGTCGGACGTTCTGTGCGGGGGCGAATTTGGACACTCTCTCGAACCCGCCGAGCCTCGACGCCGCCGTGGGTCTGGCACGTCAGGGTCATCGGGTGTTTGCGCAATTGTCAACGCTGGGAATCCCCACCATCGCGGGCATCAACGGAACCGCACTGGGGGGCGGACTCGAACTCGCGCTGCACTGCACTCATCGAATCGCGCTGGAATCCGCGGCCCCGATTGGGCTACCCGAAATCGGGCTCGGGCTGATACCGGGTTGGGGTGGAGCGACGATTCTTCCGCAACTAATCGGCTGGGAAAGCGCCATTCGTGTCATCGTCGACAACGCGATTGTGGGTACCACCCTCAACGCGCGAGCGGCGCTGTCACTCGGGATTGTGGACCGCGTCGTGGGCGATATTTCCGCGGACGGACTCGAATTCGTCGACGCGATTGCGGCATTTAGGCGTCCGCCCGCCCCCGCGCCATCGGCACAGCCGCGCGAACTCGTCGATACCGCCGTGGCGCGTTACGCGAGTCGACCGGGCAATCCGATCAAGGCGCTTGACGAGCTCGCTCGAGTCTTCGCCGTTGTCGGCAACGGCTCTAACGACACATCGTTTGCGGCGGAAGACGCCGCACTGGCGAGGCTCATGATGACCGCAGAATTCCGGCGTCGTTTGTACGCCTTTCGAATCACGAGTGCCGCCAACAAAGTCCCCGCCGGCACTCCCGACGTTGCACCTCGTCCCATCGGCCGGGTGGGGGTCGTCGGCGCGGGTCTGATGGCAAGCCAGATTGCGCTGGCGTTCGCCGAAAAACTGAACGTCCCCGTTGTGATTTCCGATGTTTCGCAGGAACGGCTCGACGGAGCACTCGCCCGTATGGACCAGTGGTTGTCCGCTCGAGTGTCCAAGGGAACGATGACGGCATCCGACAGGGATCTCATTCTCGCGCAGGTTCACCCGACACTGTCTCTCGACGATTTCGCCGACTGCGACCTGGTCATCGAAGCGGTTTTTGAGGACTTGTCGGTCAAACACGAGGTTCTGACGCAACTAGAACAGGTCGTCAGGGAGGACGCGATCCTCGCCTCCAATACGTCGTCGCTGTCAATCGATTCGATGGCGTCCTTCGTTGCCCGAGCCGATCGAGTCGCGGGGATTCACTTTTTCAATCCGGTCTCGGCGATGAAGTTGGTCGAAGTGGCTCGGGGGACGTCTGAATCCGATACGACGCTTGCCACAGCGGTCGATGTCGCGCGTCGGCTACGGAAAACACCCGTCATCGTGGCCGATGCGCCGGGCTTTGTCGTGAACCGACTGTTATCGACGTTCCTCGGCGAGGCGCTCCGCGCGGTCGAAAACGGTGTCTCAGTCGACGTGGTCACAAAATCACTCGCCCCTTTGCGTTTACCGATGTCCCCGTTCGCGCTCATCGATCTGATCGGTCGGACCGTGACGCTCAAGATGATGCAATCGTTGTACGACAGTGCTCCTGAGCGTTTTTTCGTTGGTGATGCGCTCACCGAATTGTCCGCCGTGAACGACAGTTCAGCGATTGCCGAACGACTGGTGGAACTCGGTTTCTCGTCTCGGCAAACCGATGTCACCACTGTTCACGACACCATCGTCGACGCTCTGGCGCGCGAGGTGAAAGTCATGATGGACGAGTCCGTCGTCGCTCACGTCAGTGACGTAGACCTGTGCATGATTAACGGCGCGGGATGGCCCCCCGCAATCGGAGGATTGACCCCCTACCTTGACGCCTGCGGGGCGAGCTCGCGGGCGACGGGTGCACTTTTTCACCCGACCACCCCGTTTGACTAACGCTTTTTCGGTTTCGCTTTCGGAACAACGTCTCCGCGCAATTGGTTCGTAATTTTTGCGGCGATGGCGGTCGGGGTGAGCCCAACCCGCTTCAGGATATTGCCGCGAGTGTCATGTTCGAGAAATTCGTCGGGTAAGCCGAGTTCGTCAACTCCCGTGTCGACACCCGCCTGACGAAGGTCCTGGCGAATTCGCGTTCCGACGCCACCGACACGAATTCCATCTTCGATTGTCACGACAATCCGATGGTCGCGAGCGAAATCCACGATCGACGGCGCGACCGGAATCACCCAGCGCGGATCAAGAACTGTCGAACCGATGCCTTCCTTGGCCAATATCTCGGCAACGTCGAGCGCAACCGATGCCATCGAACCGACTCCGATGAGCAAAACATCGCGTGCGGAATCAGCTCGGAGTACGTCCACACCGTCCGCTGTGCGCGTGATTGCGGGAATGGACTCCGTGACCGACCCTTTGGGGAAACGGACTACTGTCGGCGCGTCATCCACGGCAATTGCTTCGGCAAGTTCTTCGCGCAGGGTGGCAGCATCGCGCGGAGCCGCGATTCGAATCCCTGGCACGATTTGCAGCATTGCGAGGTCCCACATTCCATGATGGGAAGCTCCGTCCGGCCCCGTGACACCAGAGCGGTCGAGCACAAAGGTGACACCAGCCTTGTGGAGTGCGACGTCCATCAGGACCTGGTCAAACGCTCGGCCCATGAACGTCGCGTAGACCGCCACGACCGGGTGCAACCCACCATAGGCCAAGCCCGCAGCGCTGGCGGCCGCGTGCTGTTCCGCGATGCCCACGTCGAAAACTCGGTCGGGGAAAACATCGGCGAGTTCGGAGAGTCCCGTCGGCCGCAACATTGCGGCGGTGATGCCCACAATTTTGTCATTTCGGCGTGCGAGTTCCACGAGTTCACTCGAAAACACGGAGGTCCACGAATTCCCGCCCCCGCCGTTTTCTTCCCCGGTCACGGGATCAAATGCGCCAATCGCATGGAACTGGTCGGCGTCGTTTGCGCGGGCGGGCTCGTAGCCGTGACCCTTTTCCGTAATGACGTGAACGATGACGGGGCTTCCGTAATCTTTCGCCTGTTCGAGCGCACGCACGACGTCGCGAAAATTGTGGCCGTCAACAGGGCCGATGTACTTGATGTCCAGGTTCGAATACAGCGCCTCGTTGTTGGTGAAACGAGTGAGGAAACCGTGAATACCGCCACGAACACCGCGATAAAAAGCCCGTGCCGGACCTCCCAGGCGTTTCGCGATTTCCCATGACAGTCGGTGTAGACGTCGATACGAAGGTCGGGTTCGAACGTCCGACAGGAATCGTGCCACTCCTCCGATTGTTGGGGCGTAGGAACGACCGTTGTCGTTGACGACCACGACAAGCCGACGGGAGTTATCGTGCGAGATGTTGTTGAGCGCTTCCCAGGTCATTCCCCCGGTCAGCGCACCGTCGCCAATCACCGCGACAACGTGCCGATCCGACTGGCCCGTCATCTCGAAGGCCTTGGAAATACCGTCGGCCCACGACAACGAACTCGATGCGTGGCTCGATTCAACGATGTCGTGCTCGGATTCGGATCGTTGCGGATACCCCGCGAGCCCGCCGGCTTCCCGAAGGTGCGAAAAATCCTGACGGCCCGTGAGCAACTTGTGGACGTACGACTGGTGACCCGTGTCGAAGATAATTGGATCTCGGGGGGACTCGAAAACCCGGTGAATCGCGAGAGTGAGTTCGACGACTCCGAGGTTCGGGCCCAGGTGGCCGCCCGTCACGGAAACCGACGAGATCAGATAGTCGCGGATTTCGTGGACCACGGATTCGCACTGTGCGACAGTGAGCGCACGAACATCGCTGGGCGATGAGATTCCCGGAAGCAACATGACGGCTACAACAGCGATCTCAGGACGAACTGAAGAATCCCGCCGTTGCGATAGTAGTCGGCCTCCCCCGGTGTATCGATTCGAACCAGTGCGTCGAATTCGACCGCCGATGAACCCGCGGGTGAGTGGTCAGTCGGATGGGCGGTCACGCGAACTGTGCGTGGAGTGACACCGTTGTTAAGCTGCTCGATACCCGAAAAAGTGAACATTTCGGTTCCCGTGAGGCCCAACGAATCGGCGTTGTCGCCGGCGGGGAACTGCAACGGGATGACACCCATGCCGATCAGATTCGAACGGTGAATGCGCTCGAACGACTCTGCGATAACAGCCCTCACACCCAGCAGGCTCGTGCCCTTGGCCGCCCAGTCGCGGCTAGAACCCGAACCGTATTCCTTCCCCGCCAGAATCACGAGCGGGGTTCCCGCTGCGGCATAGTTCTGCGCCGCGTCGTAAATGAATGCCTGGTCACCGCCGGAGGTGGTGAAGTCGCGGGTGTAACCGCCTTCGACACCGTCCAACAGTTGGTTTTTGAGACGAATGTTGGCGAACGTCCCGCGAATCATCACCTCGTGGTTCCCGCGGCGCGATCCGTAGGAGTTGAAATCGGCGCGTCCCACTCCATGGGTTTCCAAATACTTCCCGGCAGGGGTGTCCGCCTTGATCGAGCCGGCGGGCGAAATGTGGTCCGTTGTGACCGAGTCACCGAGGCGCGCGAGCACTCGTGCGCCCGAAATGTCGGAAACCGGAGACGGCAACACCGACATGCCCTCAAAATAGGGGGGCTTGCGGACATAGGTCGAGTCGTCATCCCAGTCGAAGGTGTTTCCGACGGGCGTCGGAATCGATTTCCACCGTTCGTCGCCGTCAAACACTGACGCGTACTGTCGAACAAACATCTCGGTGTCGATGGACGAATCGATCGTCTTTTGCACTTCCGCCGCCGACGGCCAAATGTCCGCCAGGTAGACGTCCGTGCCCTCTGCATCCTGACCGAGGGGGTCGGTGGCGAAATCGAAGTTCATGGTTCCGGCCAGGGCGTAGGCGATGACGAGGGGTGGTGAAGCGAGGTAATTCATCTTCACGTCAGGGTTGATTCGACCCTCGAAGTTTCGGTTGCCGGACAAGACCGCGGTCACGGCGAGGTCGTTGTCGTTGACCGCCGCCGAAATCTCGGAGGGCAGAGGACCGGAGTTTCCGATGCACGTGGTGCATCCGTACCCCACCAGATAAAACCCGAGCGCTTCGAGGTCGTCCATGAGGCCGGCCTTCTCGTAGTAGTCGGTGACGACTTTCGAACCGGGCGCCAGAGTGGTCTTGACCCACGGCTTTGCCACAAGGCCCTTCGCCACCGCGTTGCGAGCGAGCAAGCCCGCGGCCAACATCACGGAGGGGTTCGAAGTGTTGGTGCACGACGTAATCGCCGCGATGGCGACGTGGCCGTTGTCCATCGTGAACGTGTCTCCGTCCATCGTCACCTCGGCGGGCGCGCCCGGACCATAGCTGGGGAGAATGTCGACGAACGCGCTCTGCGCCTTGCCCAAATCGATTCGATCTTGAGGACGTTTGGGTCCCGCGATGGAGGGCACTACCGTCGACAGGTCGAGCTCGAGATACTCGCTGAACACGGGTTCGATCTCGGGATCGTGCCAAAGGCCCTGGGCCTTCGCATACGCCTCGACGAGCGCGACCGTCTCGGCGGGTCGACCCGTCAAGGTGAGGTAATCAACCGTGATTTGGTCGACCGGGAACATCGCCGCCGTCGAACCGAACTCGGGGCTCATGTTTCCGATGGTGGCACGGTTCGCGAGGGGCACTTGACCGACGCCCGCTCCGTAGAACTCGACAAACTTTCCGACCACACCGTGGCGACGCAACATGTCGGTGATCGTGAGCACGACATCGGTGGCGGTGATGCCGGACGGGATGTCGCCCGTCAGTCGGAAACCGACCACTCGAGGGATCAGCATCGAGACGGGTTGACCCAACATGGCCGCTTCCGCTTCGATTCCACCGACACCCCAACCGAGGACGCCGAGACCGTTGACCATCGTCGTGTGGGAGTCGGTTCCGACACAGGTGTCGGGGAAAGCGAGGGTGTGTCCGTCGACGTCGCGGGTGTAGACAACCTTGGCCAGGTTTTCAATGTTCACCTGGTGAACGATTCCCGTCCCGGGCGGCACCACCTTGAAGTTTTGGAAGGCCATTTGTCCCCAGCGCAAAAACTGATAACGCTCGCCGTTTCGCTCGTATTCGATTTCGACGTTTCGCTCCAGGGCATCCTCGCGACCGAAGAGATCCGCAATCACCGAGTGGTCGATGACGAGTTCCGCGGGGGCAAGCGGATTGATTTTCTCCGGGTCTCCGCCGAGTTCAGCTACTGCCTCGCGCATCGTGGCCAGGTCGACGATGCACGGCACACCCGTGAAGTCCTGCATGACCACCCGTGCTGGAGTGAACTGGATTTCCGTGTTGGGTTCCGCGGTGGGGTCCCAATTACCGAGCGCGCGAATCTGTTCAGCGGTGATGTTTTTGCCGTCTTCTGTCCGCAACAGGTTTTCGAGCAAGATCTTGAGGCTGAAGGGCAAACGCTCGTGGCCCGGTACGGAATCCAATCGAAAAATCGTGTAGTCACGAGCTCCAACGGACAGGGTGGATTGCGAACCGAACGAATTGATGCTCACGACTAAAGACTCCTCACAGGGGACAACGTTTCTAGTCTAAACCCGCGGCGGTCCTTGTCGGCGCGGGCGTCGAGAGCGCCGACCTCATCATCAGCCAGGTCACCCACAGCATGGCGGAATAGAGAGGGACTCCCATCAGCAGCTTGGTGGCAGCGAGCGCACTCGTCGCTCCCGCGAAGTACAGCGGCACTTGAACTACGAGGCGAAGCGCGAAAAATCCGACCCACGCGAGCGTTGCGATGTACGCCGCACGGCGCACGATCGGGCTGTCCCGCAGGGGATTGTCTGTGGCGAACAGATTGGTGATCACGCCAATCAGCGGGCGGCGAAGGAAGATTGACCCCAGCATTACCGTGAGGGAAATCGAGTTGATGATGAAACCGCCGACGAAATTGTCTTCGGCCTTTCCGGTCCACAGCGCAAAGCCCGCACTCAGTGCGATTCCGATTCCTCCCGAAATCGCCGGTAACACCGGAATGCGCTGAATCATGCGCGTAAACAGAATGAGAAGCGCAACAATCACCGGGGCGACGACGGACGGAAAGAGGTCCTCGGTGAATGTGAACACAATAAGAAAGATGAAACCGGGCGCGGTTGATTCGATGACGCCACGGACACCTCCGATAGCGGAAAAGAGGCTTGCCGCCGTCGGTTTGTCACCTGTCGCGATCGATCGGATGGCCGACGCCGACGAATTGGGGAGGTTCGTCACGCGAGTGTCCCCGGCTGTGGCGGCACGCGAAGTGTTAAGAGATCGCGCGGTGCCAGCGGTTCAGACCCTCGATTGACGACGATGGATCGAAAAACATCCTCGATGATGGCCGCCCGGCCGGGTGTGGTCGCCGCGGGACCCGAAATAACACCGCGGAGAAACCACCGAGGTCCATCAACACCGACGAAGCGAACATCGCGTTGAGAGCCGTCCGCCGTCGGGACGGAGGCGCGAAGTTCAGGCCCAAAAACACCGACGACGTGTTTTGCCGAGCCGCCCTGCTTCGCAACCTGGTCGGCGACTTGCGCGCGAATCTCGTTCCACAGTCCCTCCGAGCGAGGTGCCGCGAACACTTGCACCTGAAGAACCGACCCGTCAATCTCGAGGGTCGCCGCGACGAGACGCTTCGTCGCCTCTTCGATGTCCAGACGCAATTGAAGCCCACTGCGGGGGGTTATCTTGATGGCACCGAGGTCAATGAATGGCTGGACCACGCTCACTTCGGAACTGTCGAACGGCCCCGTCATTTCACGATCTGCTGCTGCGCTCTTTTCGTTCACGATGCACTTCCCGCCTGTCCAGTCGAACCGAATCCGTGCGCTCCGCGAGCGGATCCGGGCAGTTCGGTCACCGGAACAAAACGGGCTTGGACGACGGGCTGAATTACCAATTGTGCAATTCGGTCGCCCTCGTCGATGACAAACGGCGTCGACGCGTCGGTATTGATGACGACGACCGAAATCTCCCCGCGATAGCCGGCGTCGATGGTGCCGGGCGAGTTGACGATACCGATGCCGTGTTTCGACGCGAGGCCCGAGCGCGGCATGACGAAACCGACAAAGCCGTCGGGAAGCGCGATAGACACTCCGGTGGGAATAGTGGCGCGCTCGCCCGGAGCGAGGGTGACCCCGCGAGCGGCGACAAGATCCGCACCCGCGTCGCCGGGACGAGCGTACTTCGGTGGTGTTCCAATGATGAGGACCTCGGGTGTCATTAGTTCAGGGTAATACATGGTCGAATGGTCACATGATTCGTTACACAGAATCCCTCACGCCGACCTGGCCGTTTCACATCGCGCTGCTGGTCCTCATTCCGATGGGGTTCGGAATGATTGCTCCGTTGTCGATTGTCGGTGGGCTGATTTCCGCCGGTCTGTTCTACGTGATTGCGCTTGTCATTTTTGTCGTTCGTGCGCCGCGAATCGTCGTCACGGACACCACTCTTCGAGCGGGACGAGCCACAATCGACCGAAAATTTCTTGGCGACGTTAACCCCGTGACCGAGGCTGAGCGCCCAGCAGCAATTTCCGACGCGCGAACATGGAAACTGATTCGCGCCTGGATTCCCACTGGTGTCGTGATTTCCATCAACGATCCCGCTGATCCGACTCCGTCGTGGTACGTGACCACTCGCTATCCCGCGAAACTCGCAGCGGCGTTAGGGAAGTCTTAGCTTTCGCACTCCGAGCAGAACGCTCCTGACTTGTTTTCCTTCGCGATTTGTGACCGGTGCTTCACGAGAAAACACGACATGCAGGTGAACTCATCGGCCTGGGGTGGAACGACAACGACGTCCAGTTCCATGCTCGCCAGATCCTGGCCGCTCATCTCGAGGCTGTCGGGATTATCTGCGTCGTCCAACACATCGCCGGGGCGCGGTTCGGGAACGCGCTCCTGCAACGCCTGCAGCGATTCGTGGTCTTCTTCACCCTTACGCGGGGAATCGTAATCGGTAGCCATGTTTGTGAGAGAAACCTTTCGTGTGCCGTGCTCGCGGCATAGTTTGCGACACTTTAGCGCGAAAAGCAAACTCATTCGCGAGGTTCGCCGCGAACGTGTCGCGACAGCGGTATTCTCGCCTAACAGGACCGACAAAGGAGTTGCGGTGGAAGAGCTGACAATCATCGAGGTGACGCGCGACGGATTTGTCGCGGTTTCCCGTGATGGTCAACGCTTCTCTATCCCTCTGGACGGTTCGATTCGCTCTCAACTCAGCGTTTCGCCTCCGTCACAATCGACCGCGGCGGTCTCTCCGAAAGAAATCCAGGCCCTGTTGCGCTCCGGTCTCTCCGTAGACGACGTTGCGGCAAAGACGGGAAGCAGTGCCGAGCACATCGCGCGGTTCGAATCGCCAATCGTCGCGGAACTCGCCTTTGTGCTGGAGCGTGCGCTCTCCGTGCCCGTGGTTGGAAACGGAGTGGACTCCACGTTCGGGGCCGAAATCACCGCGCGGATTGCCGAACAGGGTGGCGCGGTCACAGGGTGGCAGGCGTATCGAATTGATGACGTGTGGGTGGTCGGCGCCCGATGTCTGGTCGGTGCTGCCGAAGAAGACGCGACCTGGTCATTCGACCCTCGCAAGATGACCCTTGTTCCGTCCAACGCAGTGGCGATTCGGGTGTCGAGGTCGGACTCCGCCGATGCCGCGCTCTTCCCCCCGCTTCGGGTCATGCCGCCACAACCTCTGGCGCGATTCGACAGCGGCGAATTTGAGCCGATTCCGCCGGTGAAGTCGACCACCGCGGAGACAACGGACCCCGCCGACGCGACGGCTACCGACGGGGCTCAACCCGTGCCGCAGAACTCGTCCATCGTGATTGACGTCGAAGCCGTTGTGGCATCGACCAAACCCGCGGCACCCATCGATCTCGTGGACGAAATCGAACGGCGTCGTGGTGACCGACGCGACGCGATCGCGTCCCACCCGTCGACCGGTTCCATCCCCATCATCACACCCGACATGCTCGAAGTTCCCGACGATTCCCCCGTGGCACCGGACGATGTCCCGGCGACGCAGGTCTCCGACAGCGCGGACGTGGCCCCCGCCGAGCCCGTGGTTTTTGTCGACCCGACTCCGAGCCGCTCCCGTCGCCAACGCGCCGCCATGCCCACGTGGGATGAAATCGTGTTCGGCACGAGGCCGGACGACGCCTAACTAGCGGTAGACCCCACCGCGCAGGATCGGCACGAGCGTCTCGGCGCGACTGAGCCCTCCGTGCTGACCGACCATCGCACGCGATTGAGCCGAGGCCACCCCGTCGATGTAATAGACGGATTCAGTGCGCGGAGTGACCAACACATCACCGATTCTCGGGCGGGCAAAATCGGCGACAGCGCCGAACCATCCCGCCTCGATGGCCTGATCCCGAGTGGCTACGTGCGAACGCGATACTTCCGCCTCATTCCAGAGCGCGAGAGTCCGCGCCGGGTCGTCGCAGTACAAGTGGAGGAACCGGGGCTCTCCTCCGACGACAACGCCGTCCAACAGTGTCGAATCCGCGGGCACGAGCAGGTGACGGCTCGGCGGCACATCGATCACCCCGTGGTCCGCCGTGATCAGCAGACCGTCACGCGGCTGAAGTCGGCTCGACACATCGGAAATGAACCCGTCGAGTTCTTCGAGCCGCCGAATCCATTGGTCGGACGAAACCCCCGAGGCGTGAGCGGCCATGTCGAGCTCGGGGATGTACACGTACACGACACCGGATCGGTGCTCGGCGAAAAACTCGTCGACCGCTCGAAGCCGATCGTCATTGCCCTTCGCACTCACGTAGGGCGCGCCCCGCAGGATTGCGCGGGTGAGCCCGGAATCGCGGTAACGCGGTGACGACACGATCGCCGACGGGATGTCGGCATTGAGTTCCCACAGCGTCGGAATGGGTTGCCAGGACGGAATGTCCAGCGCATCAAGCCCGGACAGTTGATTGACAACGAGCCCCGATTCCGGATCGCGAACCGCGTAACCGACCATGCCCGAGAGCCCCGGATCGACGCCCGTCATGAGCGAGGTCAGAGCCGATGCGGTTGTGGTGGGAAAACCGCTGGACACGTCGGTGCGAGTCAGGTGACCGAGGTGGCGCGCGTGCGCAGAGCGAAACGAAAGGTTGGTGGCACCGAGTCCGTCGACCAGAACGACGACCGTCCGGCGCGCGGGGGGCAGCCCCAGAGCGTTGTGCTCTCCTCGGACCGAACGAAAGGCACTCCCCAACACCTCCGCGAGGCGACGGTCCGCAGGGCCGATGGCAGGTAAAGTCGGGGTCATAGTGAGCGAGATCCCTTCTTCTTCCGAACGCATCGATGATGTCGACCTGTCCCACGAGATGCAGGGGTCATTCCTCGAGTATGCCTACTCCGTCATCTATTCTCGCGCTCTGCCCGACGCTCGCGACGGATTGAAGCCCGTTCAGCGTCGCATCATCTATCAGATGGCAGAGATGGGACTCCGCCCTGAAAAGGGCTACGTCAAGAGCGCCCGAGTCGTCGGCGAAGTCATGGGCAAGTTGCACCCTCACGGAGACAGCGCGATTTACGATGCACTGGTTCGACTCGCCCAGTCGTTCAGTCTGCGCGTTCCCTTCGTCGATGGTCACGGAAACTTCGGTTCACTGGACGACGGCCCCGCGGCGTCGCGATACACCGAAGCCAAACTACGGCCCGAGGCAATCGCGATGACGGACAGTCTCGACGAAGACGTGGTCGACTTCGTGCCCAACTACGACGGTCAACTTTTGCAACCCGACGTATTGCCCGCCGCGTTCCCCAACCTATTGGTGAACGGCGCCGCGGGAATCGCCGTGGGCATGGCGACAAACATGGCCCCGCACAATTTGGTCGAAGTGATCGACGCGGCCCGACACCTGTTGGCGCACCCCGACGCCAGCCTCGACGACCTCATGAAGTTCATTCCAGGACCCGACCTGCCGAGCGGCGGAATTGTCGTCGGATTGGACGGAATTCGTGACGCCTATTCGAGCGGGAAAGGCACGTTCCGCACCCGCGCACGGTCGACGATCGAGCAGGTATCCGCGCGGAAGACCGGAATCGTCGTCACCGAGCTTCCCTATCTGGTCGGTCCCGAGCGTGTGATCGAACGAATCAAAGACGGCGTCACCAAGAAAAAGATCACCGGAATCTCGAATGTGGTCGACCTCACCGACCGCAAAAACGGGCTTCGATTGGTTATCGAGGTCAAGACCGGCTTTTCGCCCGAAGCGGTGCTCGATCAGTTGTACCGACTCACCCCGCTCGAAGACGGGTTCTCCATCAACAACGTCGCGTTGGTTGACGGAAAGCCACTCACACTCGGTTTGGTCGAGATGCTGCGGGTATACATCGCCCACCGGTTGCAGGTCGTCACTCGTCGATCCCGCTTCCGCCTCGACCGCAAGACCGAACGCCTGCACCTGGTTGACGGACTGCTGCGCGCCATCGTCGATATCGATTCGGTCATCGCCGTTATTCGCGCGTCGGATGATGCCGATGCGGCCCGCGTGAGTCTTCAGAGCACATTCGAGCTCACCGAGATTCAAGCCGACTACATTCTCGAACTACGGCTACGCCGCTTGACCAAGTTTTCGCGACTCGATCTGGAGACCGAGCGAGAAGCGCTCGTCCTGGACATCGCGGCTCTCACCACCCTGTTGTCGAGCGAGGACTCGCTTCGAACCCTGGTGTCGGACGAGCTGGCGGAGGTCGCAACCAAGTACGGCACCCCCCGTCGGACCACACTTCTGGACGGGGATGATGTGCCGGTCGTGGGCGCAATCGCCAGTCAGGGACTTGAAGTCGAAGACTCGCCGTGCACCGTGATTTTGACCGCGACCGGAAAGTTGTTGCGCACCACCGAGACCGCAGAGTTCACCCCGATGACAAAGCGAGTGAAGCACGATGTCGTCCGAGCAGCGGTTCGCAGTTCGACGCGAGGTGAACTGGGCGCGATCACCACTCGCGGACGATTGATCCGATTCTCCCCTGTTGCCCTCCCGTCATCTTCTGGAACGGTCGGATTTGCGAGCGGGTCCGTCGCCACCGACTACGTTCTCGGTTTGGCGTCGGGCGAACGCATCGTGACGATTGTCGAGATTTCGACAGTGCCACTTGCACTCGGGACTCGTCGAGGAACAGTCAAACGTGTCGATCCGGCGTCGTTCCCCGCGCGCGCCGATTTTGCCATCATCAACTTTGATGACGGCGATGAGGTCGTCGGTGCCGATCGGGCGCCGGACGGGCACGAGCTCGTGTTTGTCACCCGCCAGACTCAGCTGCTGCGGTTCGCCGCGATGAGCGTCCGTCCTCAGGGTGTGGGTGCGGCCGGCGTCGCCGGAATCAAACTGTCCGACGGTGACACCGTTGTGTCCTTCGCCAGCGTTGAGCCGTCTGCCGAGGTCCGCGTTGTCACCGTGACCGCGGCGGGCGCCACTCTGACCGGCGCCGACCCGGGCCGCGCCAAGGTGACTCCCCTGACCGATTTCCCCGCCAAGGGCCGTGCCACCGGTGGTGTCCGCTCTCACTCGCTCCTCAAGGGTGAAATCGGGCTTTCGCTAGCGTTTGTCGGTCTCGATCCGCGGGCCTCAGCGACGGATGGCACCGCGCGCGACCTGCCGGACGATGTCGGAAAGCGCGATGGAACGGGGACTCCCCTGCCGGATGTCGTGTCGATCCTGGGAACTCGCCTGCGCTAGACGTCGATTCGGTCCCGGTCGAGTGCGCCATCAATGATGAACTCTCGTCGAGGTGCCACTTCGTTTCCCATCAGCAGTTCGAACATCGCCGTGGATTGTTCGGCGTCCGCAATTCGCACTCGGCGAAGGGTGCGATGTTCCAAACTCATCGTTGTATCGGCAAGTTGGTCGGCGTCCATCTCGCCGAGACCCTTGTAACGCTGGATGGGCTCTTGCCACTTGCGGTTCGCTTTGCGCAACCCGTCAAGTCGGGCGTGCAATTCGGCTTCGGAATAGGTATAGATAATCTCGTTGGGTTTCGACCCCGGGTTGATCGCGAGGATTCGATGGAGCGGGGGCACCGCCGCATAGACCCGGCCGGCGTCCACAAGCGGCCGCATGTACTTGAAAAACAGGGTGAGGAGGAGGGTCCGAATGTGCGCACCGTCGACGTCCGCGTCGCTCATGATGATGACCTTGCCGTATCGCGCTTGGCTGAGGTCGAAGGTGCGGCCGCTGCCCGCGCCGATCACCTGAAGTATCGATGCACACTCGGTGTTCGACAGCATGTCCGCCACCGACGCTTTTTGGACGTTCAGAATCTTGCCGCGGATGGGAAGCAACGCCTGAAACTCGGAATCTCGGGCGAGCTTGGCAGTGCCGAGCGCAGAGTCACCCTCGACGATGAAGAGTTCACTGCGTTCGAAATCGTCCGAACGACAGTCAACGAGCTTGGCGGGAAGCGTCGACGACTCGAGCGCGTTCTTTCGGCGTTGCGTTTCCTTATGGGCACGGGCCGAGATACGGCTCTTCATTTCGGCGACGATCTTGTCGAGGACGAGGGCCGTTTGCGCTTTATCCTCGCGTTTGGTCGAGGCGAATTTGGCCTCCAGCGCCGCCATCACCACGTTCGACACCACCTGTCGAACGGCGGGCGTGCCCAGGATCTCTTTGGTCTGTCCTTCAAACTGTGGCTCGGCGACGCGCACGGTGACGACGCTCGTCAACCCCGTGAGGATGTCATCCTTCTCCAGCTTGTCATTTCCGACCTTGAGCCGACGAGAGTTCTTGTCCACTTCCGCGCGAAGCACTTTGACGATCGCCTGCTCGAAACCCGTCACGTGGGTACCGCCCTTGGGGGTGGCAATAATGTTGACGAACGATTTGTGAACGGACTCGTACCCGTCTCCCCAGCGCAGCGCAATGTCGACGTGACAAGAACGTTCGACGTCCGTGGACACCATGTGCCCGGCGTCATCGAGTACCGGGACCGTCTCGGTGTACGTTCCCTCTCCGGTCAGCCGCCACACCGACGTCAGAGCGGCGTCCGGTGCGAGGAACTCTGTGAATTCAGCGATGCCCCCCGCGAACGAGAAGGAGTGCGTGTCGATGGTGTCCGATCGCTCGTCAGAGACTTCCAGTGTCAATCCCGGGACGAGAAACGCCGTCTGTCGTGCGCGGGCGAGAAGCGAATCGAGTTCGATGAGGGTCGACGTCCCGAAAATCTCGGGGTCTGGCCACCACCGAACCCGCGTTCCGGTGACGCCCTTCGCGGTTTTGCCAACCACACGCAATTCCGAGTTTTCGGTGTACGGAGTGAACGGCGCTCGCGGACTCAGCCCGGCGGAGTCGTCGAAGATTCCGGGTTCGCCGCGGTGGAACGACATCGTGTACGTCGAACCACCTCGGTCGACGAAGACATCGAGCCGTTCGCTCAGGGCGTTGACCACGGAGGCGCCCACGCCATGCAGACCACCCGACGCGGTGTACGAGCCGGATCCGAACTTGCCGCCCGCGTGCAGCTTGGTGAACACCACTTCGACGCCGGAAAGTCCCGTTCGTGGTTCGATGTCGACCGGGATTCCTCGGCCGGTGTCGTGAACTTCGACACTCCCGTCGGCATGAAGAGTCATTCCGATGGAGGAACCGTGCCCCGCCAGTGCCTCATCGACCGAGTTGTCGATCACTTCCCAGAGGCAGTGCATCAAACCGCGTTCGTCGGTCGACCCGATGTACATGCCAGGGCGCTTTCGAACCGCCTCGAGCCCTTCAAGGACACTGAGATGGCGGGCGGAATAATCGGTTGACACAGCACAGACTTTCGTTACGGGGACACCCACCACATTAGGTGAGCACCGGTGAGACGAACGGCAGGCTCTCCGTCGCTGTGGAGTGGTTTTACGCCGTCGGCGAAACCTGCGTCAAATCGACCGGAAATGTCGCCGGGTCATGATGGAATAGACACAACGAAAGGACGTACATGACTTCTCTGAACTCAGCCTCTGGCATCACCACCACCCCACAGCTCACCGGTCTCGACCGTTGTGACTCGTGCGGCGCTCAGGCTTATGTTCGAGTACGTCTTCAGTCCGGAGAACTCTACTTCTGCGGACACCACGCTGGACAGGTCAAAGCCGCCCTCGAACCGATTGCCCTCGAGTGGCTCGACGAGACCGACCGGCTGATCGCCGACCAAGCGAACTAGTCGACAGGCTTCCACCTCGTCATCCGTGCCCGACGGCTGGATGAAGGACCACCGCAGTTACGGCGTCTGCATCCGAACCAGGTGCTCTGATGTTCCGACCGACAATTCGTCGAGTTCTGCCAAGCCCTCGCCGCGTGAGTACGCGAAGCCAAGACGGCCGAGAATCCGAGTGGCGAATTCGTCCGCGAGGAATGGGTTCATGGCGAACACGGGGCCGTGGATGTGAGTTCCCCAGAGCGAACCGAAGTGAATCCCGTCCACTCCGCCGGAGTTGTTCCCCACACCGTGCGCCACCGTCCCCAGCGGGTCGCACCCGTCAAGGACGACGGTCGCGTTGTGGTTTTCCACCCCGACGAGCGTTCCCCACTCGGTCGTGACCTGCGCGCCGATCGTCACGTGTTGGGTTGTCCCGAACCGCGTGTGGATCGGGACCACGTCCCAGCCGGCGATGGTCTGTCCGTCTTTAGCGGTGAGGCTGCCCCACAAATGAAACCCGTTAGACACCGCGAGGATGGGAACTTCCGCCGACAGCGTGGCTTTCATGAAGTCGCGCACACGCGGTGCCGCCGCATCGCGTGCAGAGACGTTGGATGACGAACCGGATCCCACGATGAGCGCATCAATCGACACCGCGGCGGCCATCGCATCGATGTCGAGAGGCACAACCTCGGCATGCACATCGGACATCTGAAGACGCTTGGCGAGCACCTGAGCGTTTGCAGCGTCAGCGTTCAGATTGAACGTCGTCGGAAAAACCACGCCGATTCGAACAGCACTCATTTCTTCACATCCATCTTTCGACCAAAGTAGCCGCGCACCGCGGTCATCTGTTTGGCATCGAGAAAGAGTCGGTGGACGCTGGGCGGAGCGTCTCGATACCTCGTGTCGAGTTGGGAAACCACCTCAACGATGTTGGTGTTGCTGGCACCGACCTCGACGTCCGCATACTTCAGCGCGAGTTCGAAGAAATCCGCCTTTTCGCCGGAGACGACATCGACCCGGCTAACGGCCGAGTAGTCGACGGCGAACAGCCACGAGGGGTCCCGGCTGTGCTCGTCGAACGCGATGACGACGGTGTCCGCTGCGTCTTTTTGGGCGTTCAAATTCAACTGAAGGCTCGGCCGATTCTTGAACAAGATGATTTCAAATTTGGCGTTGCCGCTCGTGATGGTTTCACCACGACCAAACGCCGGTTGCGCGTGGGACAGATGTTCCCCGTGCTGCGCCAACGACGTCCGATCGTCGATCAGGTGGCGCGCCATTTCGAGTGCAGCGACTCCGTTGAGCGCGAAATGAACCCCCGTCGTCGGAACGGACAGCGCCGTCGACTCGCTTCCCTGAGTCGCCGTGTATGTGCCGTCTGTCGCCACGGAAAGAGCCGTCCCCAGTCGCTTGAGTTCCATCGGACGAGGCTCTGCCAAACCGAGGGTCAACACCGGAATTCCCGAATCGACACCAAAAAAGCTCACCGACGTGCCGTCTTCGACGTTCGAGGATGCGTCCACCAAAAGTCCGTCGTTTCCGTTTACGACCAGGTGCTGGGTCACATAGGGGAAAGCGTTTCGGAACATGTCCCGCACCCGTTCGGGTTCGTGAAGCCGATAAATCTGGTCGATTTGAACGTTGAGCACGAGGGCGAATTCGGGAGCGAGTTCGCGTCCGAGCATCGCGGCATAACCCTCGTCGACCTCGAAGACCCCCAGCGAAAAGGCGCCGCGGCGGATTGCCTTCCACGAGCCGACGGCCAGCGCCGCGATCCCTGATCGCATGTTGGATCCCGCCACGTTCGACAGAACGGTTTCGCCAGCCGACTCGGCGAGCTGCGTCACATACTTTGACGTCGTTGTTTTACCGTTGGAACCCAGTACGAACACAATCGGAAAATCCATGTCGCGTCGGGCGCGCGCAATAAACGTGGGCATCACCATGAGGGCAATACGTCCACCAATCACCGAGCCGTTTCCCACCCAGGACCCGACCCGTGCAGCAAGCCCCCCGATCACTCTCGCGAGGAAAAAGGCGAGCTCGGTCTTCACTCGAGGAACTCGCGAATCGTGACCGAACGCGAGGGGTGGCGCAGTTTGGTCATTGTTTTGGATTCGATTTGGCGAATTCGTTCCCGCGTGACGCCAAACGTTTCACCGATTTGATCGAGCGTTTTGGGAATGCCGTCACCGAGTCCGTAGCGCATCCGAATCACACCGGATTCGCGCTCGGACAGGGAATCCAAGACGGACTCGAGTGCGACGAGAAGCATGCGGTTCGCGACCGCGTCGAGCGGCACGATTGCTTCGGTGTCTTCGATCAAGTCCCCGAACTCGGAGTCACCATCTTCACCGAGCGGTGTGTGCAGCGAAATCGGTTCACGGCCATACTTCTGAACCTCGACCACCTTCTCCGGTGTCATGTCCAGTTCATTTGCCAATTCCAGTGGCGTCGGTTCACGCCCCAGGTCCTGCAATAGTTGGCGTTGCACACGTGCGAGCTTGTTGATGACTTCCACCATGTGCACCGGAATACGGATGGTCCTCGCCTGGTCGGCCATTGCTCGCGTGATCGCCTGACGAATCCACCACGTCGCATAGGTCGAAAACTTGAAGCCCTTCGTGTAGTCGAATTTCTCGACCGCACGAATCAACCCGAGGTTTCCTTCTTGGATGAGGTCGAGAAACTGCATGCCGCGACCGGTGTATCGCTTGGCGAGCGACACAACGAGACGCAGGTTCGCCTCGAGCAAGTGCCGCTTCGCGCGCTCACCATCATCCGCGATTATTCGCAATTCGCGTCCGGCCTTCGAGATCTGTCGAGCGCCGCTCAGGTTGGCCCATTTTTCTTCGGCGAACAACCCCGCTTCGATTCGCAGGGCGAGCGACACTTCTTGTTCCGCGTTAAGGAGCGCGACTCGACCAATCTGTTTGAGGTAATCCTTGACTGGGTCTGCCGTTGCCCCCGTGATCATGGTTCCAACGGATTGGATTTCGTCGTCGCCGGCGGAAATGTGGATTGCTCCGGGCTTGAGCGTCGCCGTGAGGACCGTCTTGACGTCGTCGGCTTCGTCGTCCGTCAATTCGATCGGCTCGTCCAGATCGGGAATGCTGGTGTCCTCGACGACCACAATGTTGTCGTCGCCGACCGTGATGATGACATCGAATTCTTCGTCAATGATGGGGTCGTCGAGAATGGGCACCTCGGATGCGCCTATCCCCGACTTCGCAGCGGGCTTTGCTGGCGCCTTTGCGGCCGGCTTTGCTGGCGCCTTCGCGGCCGGCTTTGCTGGCGCCTTCGCGGCCGGCTTTGCTGGCGCCTTCGCGGCCGGCTTTGCTGGTGCCTTCGCGGTCGGCTTTGCTGGTGCCTTCGCGGTCGGCTTTGCTAGTGCCTTCGCGGCCGGCTTTGCGGCATCTTTAGCGGCGGGCTTAGCAGGTGCCTTAGCTGGGGCCTT
>JBIIFF010000076.1:0-5763 GCA_044237445.1 Microbacteriaceae bacterium
CTGCCGTGTTTCGTTTGATGCAACATGTTCAACGAAAAGTGACATTAGTTGTCCTTGCATCGAAGGGTGCAGATGGAGTTCCGGTTGTTCGATCAATATTGTGGTGCCAACAGCAGATTTGACGACTGGTCGCGTGTTCTCGGCGGTTATGAGTGTCGACAAGATTGGCAACACTTGGCTCAGGCCCACGCCCGCATCATTGAAGGTGACGTGTGTTTTTGTGCGCGTATCCTGCAAAACTAGCGCGCCGACATTGCCCGCTAGCTGTACCCCGGCGGATGAAAACTTCAGGAAGTCCAAAACATAAGCCCCATTTGTCAATTTGCGAATCCATTGCGAAACTTGACTTCGCGCTCTCACGTTAGAGGCCAGGAACGAGGGAATATCCGTCGGATTGTGTAAAGCATCATCCGCCGAAGAACTTACAATGGTCAACCGACTGGGAATCGGACGAAGTGGACCGATGTGGAACATCCTGCGACTTGAGAATTGAGCCCACATATCATTCTTTAGTCGGTCAAGCGCGTGTGTAATGTGCTTGAACCTGACCGTGGTTAGTTGGCTCCAGGCGAATTGAAGACGGAAGCGGTCATTTCCCGGTCTCGCGGCGAATTTTTCAGGTAGCTCGGGAGTGCGAATTGTTGGGAACAATTCCGATAATTCCCATCCAATAATTGAAATCTGTGAAGCCGCGGTGAATTCATCAAAATCAAATTCGGCTTCAAGCTTCTCCGAACTCAAGAATTGTCTCGCAAACGCAACCGGGTCTGCATGAACCGGTTTCCTTCCACGAAGTTTTGTTTCTTGTTGATTGATTTCATCGACTAGTTTCGCAAGTTTTTCAAAGGTTTTACGCGAACCAGAGTTTAACTGAAACTGTATCCTGCCCTTTGACGAAGGTTTGCGTGACTTTTCCACATTTTCAATTTTGACGGCGTTGAATTTGAGATCAAAGTAGTCGGTGTCCCATTCGTCGCTCAGGTGAGTGCCAGAAATTTGGATCTCAGAAGGAGAGCCGGTGGAGTCAATTAGATACACGATTCGGTCAAACCAGAAACGCTCTGCACCAGATGATTTCGAAACAAAATTTTCAAGTTCCACGCCCACACGAATTTTTTTGGTGGTTTTGTGTCCGTTTACCGCGTTTTCAAAAGAACCGAGGTTGACTTTATCTCCGTCAAACACGAAGACTCCCGATTCGCCCGTTGAGGCTCGCATACCCTGTTGAAGCAACAAAATACTGCGGATAATACTGCTCTTTCCGCTTGAATTTGGCCCAAAAATCAGCGTCAAAGGCGCTAGATCGATTTTTGATTCTCTACCGAACCCTTGGAAGTTTTCCAAAAACAATTTCTCAAGCATGTTTCAACAATAGGTTGTAAACGCTAAATTTGGATCTTGATTACTCCGAAAGATTTTTTACCCTTTCGCAGGAGAATCCATCCGAAAATGTGTTCAAGATGTCCAATTGGTTTATCAGGGTCATCAATCCTGATTCCGTCGTTATAGGACAATGCTCCGGACCCAATCAATCTGATTGCCTCAGATCTAGATTTAGTGAGCCCAAGCTGCGCGAATGCCGCAGCAACATTTGTGGTTCCTGGAACTTCGAGTTTTGGGACGTTATCCGCGAACACGCGAACCTGTCTCTCATTGAGGTCATTCCAAGAAACTCCGCCAAAAGCTAACTCGCTCGCTTGTCTGACGTCGTCTGCCACGTCGTCACCGTGCACGAGAGCGGTGACGTGCCACGCGAGCGTGCGCTGGGCTTCGCGTTTGGCTGGTTCGGCGTCGACCTTGACGGCCAGCGCCTCGATTTCGGCGCGCGACAAGAACGTGAACACCTTGAGCCGGTCGACGACGTCCGCATCGAGCGTGTTGAGCCAGAACTGATACATCGCATACGGCGACGTGAGGTTCGGGTCGAGCCAGACGGCGTTGCCCTCGCTCTTACCGAACTTCGTTCCATCCGAGTTCGTGATGAGCGGCGTGCCGATCGCGTGTGCGGAAACGCCCTCGACCTTGTGTATCAGGTCCGTGCCGCTCGTGAGGTTCCCCCACTGATCGCTTCCGCCGGTTTGAAGGACACAACCGTATTGGCGATAGAGCTCGAGGAAGTCGAGAGCCTGCAGGACCTGATACGAGAACTCGGTGTACGAAATTCCCGCTTCCGAATTCAAACGAGCGCTGACCGCGTCCTTCTTGAGCATCGTGCCGACGCGAAAGTGCTTGCCGATCTCGCGCAGGAAGTCGATCGCCGACATCGGCTGGGTCCAGTCGAGGTTGTTGACAAGACGGGCGGGGTTCTTCCCCGAGAAATCGAGGAACTTGGAAATCTGTGCGCCGAGGTATCCGACCCATTCCGCAACCGTCTCGCGGTCATTGAGGGTTCGCTCGGCGGTCGGCTTCGGGTCGCCGACAAGTCCGGTCGAACCACCGACCAACCCCAGCGGGTTGTGACCCTTCAGCTGAATCCGGCGAAGCAGCAACAGCTGCACGAGGTTACCGAGGTGCAGGCTGGGCGCAGTCGGGTCGAACCCGCAGTAATAGGTGATGGGCGCGCCTTCGAACAGCGCCGTGAGTTCGTCGGCGTCAGTCGACACGTGCACGAGCCCACGCCACTGCAGTTCGTCCCACAGGGTCGTGAACGACGGATCGTTGGATTGGCGGGCAAGCACGGTCGAGTCAGTCACGACAATCCCTTTCGTGCCGCGGCTACGGCGGTGGTGAGTGCGGTCAGTTGTTCGGCAACGCGAACCGGAGCGGTGCCACCACGTCCCGTGCGCGACGCAACTGAACCGGCGATGGTGAGAACGGAACGCACATCGCCCGAAAGGTGAGGCGAGATCGCGGCGTAGTCGGCGTCGGACGGTTGGTCGAGCTCGAGTCCGTTCTGTTCACAAAACTGAACAAGTGCCCCGGTGATCTCGTGGGCTTCACGGAAGGGCACGTTCTGGCGGACGAGCCATTCCGCGACGTCGGTCGCCAGCGAGAAACCCTGCGGCGCGAGTTCGGCCATTCGATCGACATCGAACGTCACCGTCTCGACCATCCCCGCAAGCGCGGGCAGAACCATCGTCAACGTATCGACCGTGTCAAACACCGGCTCTTTGTCCTCTTGCAGATCCCGGTTGTAGGCCAGCGGGAGGCCCTTGAGCGTCGTCAGGAGCCCGGTCAAGTTGCCGATGAGACGCCCCGCTTTGCCGCGAGCGAGCTCGGCGATGTCGGGGTTTTTCTTTTGCGGCATGATGCTCGAACCCGTTGAAAACGAGTCGTGCAAACGAATGAATCCGAACTCGCGCGTCGCCCACAGGATGAGGTCTTCGGACAGACGCGAGATGTCGACGCCGATTTGCGCACCAATGTAGGCGAATTCGGCGACGACGTCTCGGGAACTCGTGCCGTCGATTGAATTGTCTGCCGCGTGGGCGAAACCGAGTTCCGCGGCAATCGCATCGGCGTCAAGACCAAGCGAACAACCCGCGAGGGCTCCGCCACCGTAGGGCGAAATCGCCGACCGTGCGAACCAATCCCGAAGCCGTTCGATGTCACGAACGAGCGGCCAGGCGTGGGCCAGAAGGGTGTGAGCGAGCGACACCGGCTGGGCGTGCTGCAGGTGGGTGCGGCCCGGCATGATCGCGTCGGGATGGGCTTCCGCCTGGGCGACGAGAGCATCGATGAGCCTCGTCAGTTCGATGGCGATGCCACGCGCCGAATCCCGCAGATAGAGGCGGACCAGCGTCGCAATTTGGTCGTTGCGACTGCGACCGGCGCGAATTCGTCCACCCAATTCGGCTCCGACCTCGGCGATGAGGGCGTTTTCGAGCGCGCCGTGAACGTCTTCGTCGGATTCCTGGGCGACCAGAGCGCCCGACTCGATCGCGGCCGCGACGCGGTCAAGCCCCGCGAGCATGTCGGCGAGGTCAGAATCCGACAACAGGCCCGCACCAGCGAGCGCCCGCGAATGTGCGCGAGACCCCGCGATGTCGTAGGGGGCGAGTCGCCAATCAAAATGGGTCGATTTCGACAAACGGAGAAGTTCTGGCGATGGTCCGCTCGAAAAGCGGCCGCCCCACAGTGAACCCTCGTTCGTCGCCATGGGGTCAATCCTAGGGTTTGAGGGGTTACGGGGTGGTGAGGAGGAAGTGCAGGAGTGCCTTCTGCGCGTGCAGTCGGTTTTCCGCTGCGTCCCACACCGCGCTGTGAGCTCCGTCGATGACATCCGCGTCGACCTCGTACCCTCGAAAGGCGGGAAGGCAGTGGAGGAAGATGGCGTCGTCCTTAGCGGCGGCGAAGAGTTCGGCCGTGACACCGTATCCCGCGAAGTCGGCGACCCGCTGATCCTTCTCGGATTCCTGCCCCATCGAGATCCAGGTGTCGGTCACGACGACGTCGGCCCCGACCAACGCCTCGGCCACATCAGCCGTCACGAGAACGGACCCACCGGTCTCACCGGCACATCGCGTGGCGGACGCGACCGCGTCGGCGAGCGGTTGGTACTTCGCGGGGGTCGCTAAACGCACATTCATCCCCGCGATAGCACAGGCGACAAGATACGAATTCGCCATGTTCGACGAGCCGTCGCCCACGAACGCGACGGTCAATCCGGCGAGGCGTCCCTTGCGTTCGCGAATCGTCATGAGGTCGGCCAGCAACTGGCACGGGTGGAAGTCATCCGACAACGAGTTGATCACGGGGACACGCGAGTGTTCGGCCATTTCGTCGATGTTGGACTGGGCGAACGTCCGCCACACGATGGCGGCAACCATCCGGTCGAGAACTCGTGCGGTGTCAGCGATGGATTCTTTGGCTCCGAGTTGCGACTCACTCGATTGGATGACGAGCGGATTACCGCCGAGGTCCGCGACCCCCACGCTGAACGAGACGCGTGTGCGTGTCGACGGCTTGTCGAACAACAACGCGACCGATTTCGGTCCGGCGAGCGGCGTCAACCCGTGCGGGTCGGCCTTCATGGCGATGGCACGATCGATGATCTGTTGTTGCTCGGCGGGACTGATGTCGTCATCGCGGCGGAAGTGACGAACCACGACTACTCCCGAATCGTCGCGTTGTGGCGCGACGCGGCGACGGCGACACCGGCCAGTTTGGAATCAGTCGCCTCCTGCTGAGTGAGCGTTCGATCCGCCGCGCGGAATCGCAGCGCGAAGGTGAGCGATTTCTGATTGTCGTCGAGACCCGATCCGCGGTAGTCATCGACGAGGTGGGCGCTCTCGAGCAGTTCGCCGGCACCCTCGATGATCGCGACCCGAACGTCGTCGGCAGGCACGGCTTGGTCAACGACGAGCGACACGTCTTGGGTCGCGGCGGGGAAAACGAGCACGGGTGTCGCGACAACGTGGTCGGGGGCGGCGGCCATGAGTGCATCAAGGTCGAGGGTCAGCGCAGCGACGACACGGGGAAGGTCGAGGTCAACGGCGACGGACGGCAGAATCTCGCCCGCGAACCCAATCGAGGTGTCCCCCGCGAAGACCTCGGCGCATCGGCCGGGGTGGAACGCGTGGTGCCCGCCTTGGCGAATCTGGACACCCACGCCAACCGCGGTTGCGACAGCATGAACCGCGTCCAGCGCCTCGCCGAGTCCGGATGGGACGGCGGCTTGGCCGGGCTGCTTGGTAGTCACCGGTCCAACGAACACCGCAGACACGTGCCACGGCTGCGCGGGAACACTGTCGTACAGCCCCTCGAGCGTGGGGACATCGGGGCGCACGTTTCCGACCGGAATCGACGCAGAACCAGTCGCAC
>JBIIFF010000077.1:0-5673 GCA_044237445.1 Microbacteriaceae bacterium
CCCGGGCGGGTGGCGTTGAACTGAGCCCCCTCGCGGGTGTTCCCATCGCGGTGAAAGACGTGCTGTGCACTCTCGATATGCCGTCGACAGCCGGGTCGAGAATTCTGGAAGGTTGGGTCCCTCCGTATGACGCCACACCGGTCGCGTTGTTGCGCGCCGCGCGTCTGCCGATTCTGGGTAAGACCAACATGGACGAGTTTGCGATGGGGTCGTCGACGGAACATTCGGCCTACGGCATCACGCGCAACTCGTGGGATCGCACGCGTATCCCTGGCGGTTCCGGCGGTGGCTCGGCATCGGCCGTTGGCGCTTTCCAGGCCGCGCTGGCGCTCGGTTCCGATACGGGCGGTTCGATCCGCCAACCCGCTGCGTTCACGGGAACGGTCGGCGTCAAACCGACCTATGGTGGCGTGAGTCGTTACGGCGCAATCGCGTTGGCCTCGTCGCTCGATCAAATCGGTCCCGTTGCCCGAACCGTGCTCGATGCAGGCTTGCTGCATGACGTTATCGGGGGCTTCGACCGTCACGATTCGACCAGCATCGCCGATCCCTGGCCGTCGTTTGCGGATGCGGCCCGTCGCGGTGCACGCGGCGAGTCACTCAATGGACTCCGCGTCGGGGTTGTGAAGGATCTCGACCAGCCGGGCTTTCAGCCGGGAGTCACCGCCCGTTTCCACGAAGCACTCGAGATGCTCGCCGCCGAGGGCGCCGAGATTGTCGACGTGAGCGCACCCAACTTTGAGTACGCCGTCGCCGCGTATTACCTGATTCTCACCGCGGAAGCGTCGAGCAACCTCGCCAAGTTCGACTCGGTGCGGTTCGGACTGCGTGTGACTCCCGCGGGAACCCCGACGGTCGAGGACGTGATGTCGGCGACCCGCGAGGTCGGCTTTGGTGCCGAAGCGAAGCGCCGCATCATCCTGGGCACCTATGCGCTGTCGGCGGGTTACTACGACGCGTATTACGGGTCGGCCCAAAAGGTTCGCACCCTCATCCAGCGCGATTTCGCCGCGGCGTTTGCGCAGGTCGATGTGCTCGTGTCACCGACCGCCCCAACCACCGCGTGGAAGTTGGGCGAGAACCTCGATGACCCGCTCGCGATGTGGCTGAGCGATGTCACCACGATTCCGGTCAATATGGCAGGCATCCCGGGAATCTCGATTCCCATCGGTTTGGCGGACGAGGACAACTTGCCGGTCGGGCTCCAAATCATGGCACCCGCCCGCGAAGACGCGCGCCTCTACGAGGTGGGGGCCGCTATCGAGGCACTACTGGATGCCAATCGCGGCACGTCGTTCTCGGCTCTCACACCGGCGTACACGGGAGGGTCCAACTGATGGCGAAAGACGCACTCATGGCGTTCGACAAAGCCCTCGAAAAGTTCGAGCCGGTCATCGGCCTGGAGGTCCACGTCGAATTGTCGACGAAAACCAAAATGTTCTCGAGCGCGTCGAACGTGTTCGGCGCGGATCCGAACACCGCGGTCACGCCCGTTTGTCTGGGGCTTCCCGGCAGCCTTCCCGTCGTGAACGAGCAGGCCATCCGCTATTCGATTTCGCTCGGGCTCGCGCTGGGTTGCGAAATCGCCGAGACCTGCCGTTTCGCGCGTAAGAACTATTTCTATCCCGACCTCGCGAAGAATTACCAGATTTCCCAGTACGACGAACCCATCGCGTTCGAAGGGTCGCTCGACATCGAATTGGACAACGGCGACATCGTCACAATTCCGATCGAGCGGGCCCACATGGAGGAGGACGCGGGCAAACTCACCCACGTCGGCGGCGCGACGGGTCGAATCCAGGGGGCCGAGTATTCGCTCGTCGATTACAACCGCGCCGGAGTCCCGCTAGTCGAAATCGTGACAAAACCGATTTTCGGCACCGAGGGTCGCGCCGGCGAGGTCGCCCGAGCGTATGTGTCAACAATTCGAGACATCGTCCGTGGTCTGGGGATTTCCGAGGCGCGAATGGAACGCGGCAATCTTCGCTGCGACGCGAACGTGTCGTTGCGCCCGCGCGGTCAGGAAAAGTTGGGTACCCGAACGGAAACCAAAAACGTGAACTCGCTGCGGTCGATCGAGCGCGCGATCACCTACGAAATTCAGCGACAGGCGGCTCTGCTCGATGCGGGTACCGCCATCATTCAAGAGACCCGGCACTGGCATGAGGACACCGGCACCACGTCCCCGGGTCGCCCCAAGAGCGATGCCGACGATTATCGCTATTTTCCCGAGCCCGATCTGTTGCCGATTCGTCCGTCGCGAGCGATGGTCGATGAACTTCGTGCGGCACTTCCCGAACCCCCCGCGGTCGAGCGCCGACGCCTCAAAGCCGAATGGGGTTTCTCCGACGTCGACTTCCAGTCCATCGTCAACGCTGGTCTGCTGGTCGAGGTGCGCGAAACGGTCGAGACAGGCGCGAGTCCGCAATCGGCCCGAAAGTGGTGGATGGGCGAACTGAGCCGCATCGCAAACGAATTGAATGTCGAACCGGCATCGCTCGTCACACCCGCTCAGGTCGCCGAACTGCAGGTCGCGGTTGACGCCGGAATCATCAACGACAAACTTGCGCGGCAGGCGTTGGCTGGTCTCATCGCCAATGAGGGAACCGTTGCTCAGATCATCGACGCCCGTGGACTCACCGTGGTGTCGGATGATGGGGAACTCATCGCGGCGATTGACACCGCGCTTGCCCAGCAACCCGACGTCCTCGAAAAGATTGCCGCCGGCAAGGTGGAAGCCGCGGGCGCGGTCATCGGCGCGGTCATGAAGGCAATGGGCGGCAAGGCTGACGCGGCTCGCGTGCGTGAACTGGTCATTGAACGCGCATCGACGTGATGCGATTACACTAGGAGAATCATGACCATTCTTTTGAACATCCTCACCGGCGTCATTTTCCTGGGCTCGTTCCCCGTCATGTCGTTCGCATTTCAGGTTCCCGGTTACGAAGCCGTGATCTTTGCTGGCGGCGTCTTGATGTCGGTGTTTGCGTGGATGATTCCGATGTACATCCTGCCGCGCGTCTCGAAGTAGTCACGACTCCGTTAAAAAACTTCGGCGCCCTTCCGAAGAAAGGCGCCGAAGTCTAAGGCTCGAGACTAGAGGGGGCGAATGTTCGCCGCCTGGGGACCTTTGTCACCCTGGGTTACCTCAAATTCGACCTTCTGGTTCTCAGCGAGACTCTTGAAACCGTCGGTCTCGATCGAGCTGAAGTGTGCGAAGAGGTCGGGACCGCCCTCATCGGGGGTGATGAATCCATAACCCTTTTCGTTGTTAAACCATTTCACGACGCCTGTGGCCATGATGCTGCGCTCCTTGCTGTTTGATGGGTCGTACTTCGCCCACCAACGTCAACATCTACACATCCCAGAACTGCCCGAGAGCGATGCCTGACTTAACTGACACTAGCGCAGATTTCGTGAATCGCGGACAACAAAATGTAACAATTGTCCCGCGGTAACGAAACAATCCTGCATGCGCCCGTCGACCCTCATCGAAAAATCGCCCACAGCGGTCGTAAGATAGCGTGTACGACAGTTTCCGAAAGGACATCGTGAAGACCGTCTCTATCGTCATCCCCGCCTACAACGAGGAAGACACGATTCTCCCGTGCCTCGAGTCGTGCATCGCACAAACGGTGCCCGCGCACGAGATCATCGTGGTCAACAACAAATCCACGGACAAGACCGTTGCGATTGTTCGCGAGGTTCAATCCCTTTACCCGGATGCGCCCATCATCTTGATTGAGCAAGCCGACTCGCAAGGGATTACTCCCACTCGCAACAAGGGTTTTGATTCGGCAACGGGGGACATCATCGGGCGGATCGACTCGGACTCGATTGTGGAACCGAATTGGGTCGAAGAAACAATCAAGGCGTTCATGGATCCGACCGTCGCCGCCATCACGGGTCCCGTGATTTATTACGAATTTCCGTTCCGCCGTTTCGGTCGAATCGCGGATGACACGATGCGCAAGGCAATGTTCAAGTTAGTTCGGGATTACAAGTTTTTGTTCGGATCGAACATGGGATTGACCCGCGACGCGTGGCTTGCCGTGCGTGATGAAACCTGCGCGGATAAAGAAGACTTGATGCACGAGGACTTGGACCTCGCTGTCCACATTCACCGCGCCGGGCTCAGGATTATGTACGCGCCTAACGTCATCGCGGGAATGTCGCTTCGTCGGATGGATGACAGCCCGTCGGACATGGTGTCGTACCTCATGCGATTTGACCGAACCTACAACCACCACGGCATCCCCGACCGCCGACTGCGTGTCCCCGCGGCCGCGTTCCTGGCGGTGTACCCCATCATCAAGACGATGCACTGGGGCAAACGAATCAGTCGCGCAATACGAAAACCTTAAATCGCCCTACTTTTTGGGAGTGGGCTTTCGCGCCGCCGTTTTCTTCGTCGCCGTCGAGGGCGCCGCGGTCTTTCGCACGGGAGGCTTTGGCGTGATTGAGTCGCGCAGATTGACCGGCGGATGCCCGTGGTGGACACGCTTGGCCTCACGATTCTTATACGTGATGTTGAGGGCTTCGACGATGACCGCGAACGCCATCGGTCCGTAGATGAAGGCTTTGTCGATTTCGGTTCCGAAACCTTCGGCTACCAGCGCCGCACCGATGAGGACAAGGAAAGCCAGCGCCAACATCTTGACGGTCGGGTGTTTATCGACGAAGTCGCCGACAGTGCCCGCGGCGAGCAGCATGACGACCGACGAGATGACGACCGCGATGATCATGACCGCGAGGCTGTCGGTCATCCCGACCGCGGTGATGATTCCGTCCACTGAGAAGACAATGTCCAGAATCAGAATTTGGACGATGATCGCGGAAAACGCTCGCGCACCACCTTTGGAAGGATTTTGGGAACCTTCGGTTCCTTCCAGTTTTTCGTGGATTTCGGTGGTCGATTTGTAGATGAGGAACAACCCACCGGCGATGAGAATCATGTCTCGGCCCGAGAATCCGAAGTCACCGATGTGGACGAGATCCTCTTCCAACTGGATAATCCAAAACGCGAAAAACAACATCGCGACTCGCGTCACGAGAGCCATGCTCAGCCCGACGAACTGTGCGCGTTTGCGCTGTTCTTTCGGCAGGCTGGAGGCCAGGATTGCGATGAAGATGATGTTGTCAATTCCCAGAACGATTTCCAACAGGGTCAACGTCGCGAGGGACACCCACATCGCGGGATCGGAGAGGAATTCAATCATAGAAACATCATAGGCTCGGCACTGTCAGAGCGCGCTATGCTGGTCACTTCACGGGAGTCCGTCAAGGGCTGAGAGGAAGCAACCGCTTCGACCGTCACACCGTTCGGGTAATGCCGGACTGGAAGACAGTTTCACCCCGTGCACAAAGAAAAGGTGCACTCATGAGCATGAAATTCAGTGAGTGGCGGACGGTCGACTTAATCGTCGCCTCTGTCCTCGGCGTCGCGTCGGGTGTCATTTTTGTGGCGTGGAACGCGGCTTATGCGCCGCTTTCGGTCGCGTTGGCGGGATTCACGCCCGGTCTCGTCGGCAGCCTGGGCGGTGTGTGGCTCATAGGAGGTCTGCTCGTTGCCCTGGTGGTTCGACGGCCCGGTGCGGCGGTGCTGGGTGAGGTCATCGCGGCCTCCGTGTCCGCCATCATCGGAAACCAGTGGGGATTCACCGTGTTGATTCT
>JBIIFF010000028.1:0-14991 GCA_044237445.1 Microbacteriaceae bacterium
CACCCTCGAATTCGCCGTTGCGGGCTAGAGACCGAGGGTCGTCGCAAATTCGTCCGCGGGGACGATGCGGATGCCGAGCTCTTCAGCCTTGGCCTGTTTCGACCCGGCACCGTCGCCGACAAACACGATGTCCGTCTTTTTGCTCACGCTCGAGGTCACCGTGCCGCCTGCTTGTCGCACCGCTTCTTCCGCTCCATCGCGGGTGAATCCGGGCATTGTTCCCGTGACCACCACGGTCATCCCTGACAGCGGCCCATCGATTTGCTCGGTCGCAGCGCCCGGTCCCGGATGACCCGGAATCGCAAACGGAACCCCCGCCGCCCGCCAGCGAGTCACGATGTCACGGTGCCAGTCGACGGCGAGCCATTCGACGAGGCTCGTCGCGATAATCGCGCCAACACCATCGACCGCCGACAGTTCCTCGGGGGACGCGGATTCGATCGCGGTGAGCGAACCGAAATGCGCGGCGAGCGCGCGGGCGGCGACCGGACCAACGTGACGGATGTTGAGAGCGACCAAGAACCGCCACAGGTCCTTCGACTTCGCGTCCTCGAGCCCCTTGATCAGTTTGAGCGCATCCTGCGACGGGACGAGCTCCTTCTTCACGGTCGCACGGAACGGGGTTTGCGTGACGGGCTCGCCGGTTTTTTCGCCGAGTTTGGCGAGTCCCGTCTCGGCATCCTTGACCGTGACCTCAATCGGGAACAGGTCGTCGATCGTCAGGTCAAACAAACCCGCCTCGCTCGATAGGGGCGGTGTCGTCGGGACCAGTGGTTGGGTCAGTGCCGCCGCCGTCACTTCGCCGAGACCCTCGATGTCCAACGCGCCGCGGCTACCGATGTGTTCGACCCTGCCGCGAACCTGCGCGGGACAGTGTTCCGTGTTCGGGCAACGAAGGTCGATGTCACCGTCCTTTGCGGGGGCCAGAGTCGCGCCGCACTCGGGGCAGTCCGTTGGCATGGTCCAGGTGCGTTCAGTGCCGTTTCGCAACTCGACGACGGGACCCAGAATCTCGGGGATGACGTCCCCCGCTTTCCGCAGCACCACCGTGTCGCCGATCAACACACCCTTCTGGACGACAACATCCTGATTGTGCAGGGTCGCTTGGCGCACAACGGAACCCGCGACGGTCACGGGTTTCATCACCGCGTAGGGCGTCGCGCGACCGGTTCGGCCAACTCCGACGACGATGTCCAGCAGCACCGTGTTGACCTGCTCGGGCGGGTACTTGTAGGCGATCGCCCAGCGCGGCGCCCTCGACGTCGCTCCCAGTTGATCGTGCAATTCGAGATTGTCGACCTTGACGACGACTCCGTCGATTTCGTGTTCGATGTCGTGGCGGTGCTCGCCGTGACGTTCGACAAACGCGACCGTGTCGGTGGCGTCCGCGGTCACCGTCCAGTGCGGTGACACTGGAATCCCCCAGGACTTGATCAACTCGTAAACTTCGGACTGGTTGGCCACCGGAGGGTTCTCCCACGCTCCGATTCCGTGGACATAGAGACTCAGGCGGCTGAGTCGATCGCGCATGAGCTCCAGCTGGCGCTTGTTCTTCGACTCCGCTTTCTGGCGCAGACTCCCCGACGCGGCATTGCGCGGATTGGCGAACGTCTTCTCGCCCATCGATGCCTGGCGGGCGTTGAGGTCATCGAACTCGGCGGTTCGAAAGAACACCTCGCCGCGAATTTCGACGACGGGCGGATGTCCCGACCCGGCGAGTTTTTGCGGAATGGACGGAATGAGAACAACGTTTTCCGTCACGTCTTCGCCGGTGGTGCCATCACCGCGGGTCGCCGCTTGGACGAGCACCCCGTTTTCATAACGCATGCTAAGAGCCAGTCCGTCGATCTTGAGCTCGCACAGCCACCGCACTGGTCGACCCGCATCGCGTTCGGTCTTGGCCATCCAGTCGGTCAACTCGTCGACAGTGAACACGTTGTCGAGGCTGTACAGACGTTCGAGGTGCACGACGGGCGCAAAGAGGTTCGAGTCCGAGTTGCCGCCCACTTGTTGCGTGGGGCTGTCCTGGCTCTGCACCTCCGGGAATTCGCGTTCGATGCTGTCCAACCGGGACATGAGTTCGTCGTACTCCGCATCCGACACCAGCGATTGGTTACGCCCGTAATAGGCGCTCGAGTATTCGCTAATGCGGTCGCGTAATTCGGCTGCTTCGCGGTGCGCCTCGGCGGGACTCATTCCCGATACAGGTCTATCGTTCGTAGGTTCGGCGGGCACTCCTCAATTCTAGGAGCGCGGGCACATGAACCCCGAGAACGATTTACTGAACGCCGAGAATGTCGACCACGAACAGGATCGTGTCGCCACCCTTGATGAGTTCGCCCGAGCCAGCATCGCCGTAACCGAGATCACTCGGAATGATGATGATGACGCGCGACCCAATCTTTTGCCCAACGAGCCCGTCGCGGAAGCCCGCAATAACCTCGGCGGTACCGAACGTCGCGGGTGAACCGCGGTCAAAGCTCGAATCGAAGACTTCTCCGGTATTCCAGTTGACTCCCTCGTAATTGACGACGACGGTCGAACCCTCGGCGACGACGTCGCCCGCGCCCTGAATCAACGTAGAGATTGCGAACTCGGTGGGAACGGGTCCGTCGGGAATCGTCACGGTCGGGTTGCCGTCTGTGAACGTCACGTCGGGAAAACCCTCGAGCGGTGCGACGGGTTCACCCGTTGCTTCGGCGAGAGGCTCAGGCGCGATGCCAGTGACGTCGATGACGAATACCAGTGTGTCCTCAACTCCCAAACCGGCCTGGGCCGCTTGGTCACCGAATCCCTCGGCGTTGGGGATAACGGCGACGAGACGCGTTCCGACGGTGGTACACGCGAGCGCCTTCGACAGGCCTACGAACGACGTCGCCGCCGTGTCGATGGGGTACTGCAGTTCGCTGCCCTCGACGTATTCCGACTTTTCAATCTCGTCGCCGGTGGTGCCGTTGTAGAGCGTGTAGTTCATTGCGACGGAGTCGCCATCCGCGGCTGCTTCACCGCTGCCGGCAATGATGACCGAGCGCTCCGTTGTGGTTGCCGCGAGGTTGCCGTCGATGGTCAGGGTCGGCGCGACCCCGAATTCGCCTTCAACCTTGACCGCTGAGGATGCCGGCCCCGAGGGGATGCAGTTGTCACCACCCGCGGTTGAACAGCCCGCCACGGAAAGGGCGATGAGAGACAGAGTGAGAGCGGAAGCGATGCGCAACATGGTGGGCCTTTGACGTGATGGGAGTGCGCCAATCGCGCATATGCCTTCTAGTTTATGGTCGCGTCGGGCAGAACCGTGACGGATTCGATGAGGATCGGAAAGTTGACCGAGGAGCGCATGACGCACATGCCTTTCGCCTCGTCGTGCAGCCGCTCGACATCGGCTTCGCTCGCTGTGGTGGTGATCGTCGGACGCAGCGTAACTGTCGTCATCGCCCCTTTGCCGCCCTGATAGGCCATGGTCCCGCGGGTTTCGTCGGCGTAATCCACGATGTCGATGCCGGATTGATGCGCCGCGTAGAGGAAGGACAACATGTGGCACTGCGCAATCGCGGCCATCAACAGTTCTTCCGGATTCCAGAGTCGAACGTCACCGCCGAATCCCTCCGCCGCCGACGCGACCAGCGCGGCGTGTTTGTCGGCCGTGAGGATCGACTCGTGCGAGTAGTCCCCGCCGAGTTCCCGTTCGGAGGGGTCAGTTTTTCGCCAACGGAGGCGGATTTCAAAGTCGTGGTTCATGCTCGTTTCTTAATTTCAGTTCAGACAGCAAAGGAGTACGCTATCGATATGAACAGCGTAACCACGGATGTAGCGCAAGAGCGTCTCGTCGTCACTGAAATCCCCGGCCCGAAGTCCCTCGCTCTCCACGAGCGCCGAAACAAGGTTGTTTCCGTCGGGATTTCTGCAGCATTCCCCGTTTACATTGAGCGCGCCAAAGGAGCAATCCTTGTGGACGTCGATGGCAACCACATCGTCGATCTCGGAGGCGGTATCGGCGTCAACACCATCGGTCATGCGAACGATGCGGTAATCGAGGCAGCGTACGAGCAGTCGCAGCGCTTTACACACACCTTTTTCGGAGTCAACGGTTACGAGTCCTACATTCGCCTCTGCGAGCTCCTCGCCCAGCACACACCCGGCGACTTTGCCAAGAAGTCGGTTCTGCTGAACTCGGGAGCCGAGGCGGTCGAAAACGCCGTCAAAATTGCCCGTAAGTTCACTGGCCGCCCCGGCGTCGCAGTCCTCGACCACGGTTACCACGGTCGGACAAACCTCACGATGTCGATGAATTTCAAGGTGATGCCCTACGGACTCGGATTCGGTCCGTTTGCCGGCGATGTTCACCACGCTCCGAACTCCTACCCGTTCCACGACAAATTGTCTGGGGCCGAGGCAGCCGCTCGGACGATTTCGTGGCTGGACAAGCGCGCGGGCGCAACAGATTTGGCCTGTCTCGTTGTCGAGCCCATTCAGGGCGAGGGCGGATTCATCGTCCCGGCAGACGGATACCTCCCCGCACTCCAGAAGTGGTGCAACGAGAACGGGATTGTGTACGTCTCGGACGAGGTTCAGTCGGGCATCGTGCGCACGGGTGCGTATTACGCCTCTGAGCACTTCGGTGTTGTCCCCGATCTGGTAACCACGGCGAAGGGTGTGGGTGGCGGCTTCGTCATCTCAGCGGTCACCGGTCGCGCGGAAATTATGGACGCGAGCCACGTGGGTGGCCTCGGTGGAACATTCGGCGGAAACCCGATGTCGGCCGCAGCCGCAGTCCAGGTTTTCGACGAGATTGAAAAACACGATCTCCTCGGCGAAGCCCAGCGAGTCGGGCGAGTCCTCGGCGGAGCGCTTCGCGAGCTGCAGAAAAAGCACAACGTCATTGGTGATGTGCGCGGAATCGGCGCGATGCAGGCGATTGAGTTCACCGAACCGGGAACTGACACCCCCATCACCGACATCGTCCCGTATGTGACCGCCTACGCGATCAAGAAGGGCCTGTTGCTGTTGTCGGCCGGAACCTACGCGAACGTTCTGCGCTTCCTTCCCGCCGTTGTTACCAGCGACGAGTTGTTGCTCGACGCCGTCGCCATCATCGACGAAGCCCTGTCCGCTCGATAATGTCACCGCTCACGGTCGAGGGGTGCGTCGAACTCGCAGCCCTCGACCGAAACGGACTGATTGAATCCCGCCACATCGGCGCGTTCGTCCTCGTCGATCGGGACGGTTCCGTCATCGAATCAGGTGGCGACATTGACGCCACCATTTTCCCCCGCTCGACAATCAAGCCGTTCCAGGCGATTGCCGCGCTTCGAGCCGGCGCAGAACTCGCCGGAGTCGAATTGGTGCTCGCGAGCGCGAGTCACTGCGGATCTGCACGACACACGGACGCAATCGCGGAGATGTTGGCCGGAGACGATCTGGGCTCGGACGCCCTGGGTTGCCCGCCTGACTGGCCCCTCGGTTACAACGAAAAGGCAGAGCGTATTGCCCTGGGCCAAGGCCCACAACGCATCACGATGAATTGTTCAGGGAAGCACGCCGCGTTTTTGCGGGCGTGCGTCGCCAACGGCTGGGACACCGCGACTTATCTCGAACCGCACCATCCGCTCCAGACACTCATTCGCGAGGTGGTCGAGGAATTCACGGGGACGACAGAACTGTGGCCCGCGGTCGATGGGTGCGGCGCACCACTGTATGGAATGAGCCTCCGCGCGCTGGGCACGGGCATCGCTCGCGTGACGGATGGTCATGACCCGGACGCAGACCGGTTGGTCGAGGCCATCCGCGGGAACGCGTGGGCGCTCGACGGAGTGGGACGCGACAACACGCGGGTGATCGAGGCGACCGACGCGATTGCGAAGATCGGTGCGGAAGGTGTTCTCATCATTGCGCGGGACGGAATCGCGGTCGCGATCAAGTGCCTCGACGGCTCACAGCGTGGCAACACCGCCGTCGCAGTGACTCTGTTGGCCCGCCACGGTGTGATCGACCGCGCTGTCGCGGAGTCACTGATTGACGAGCTCGTCGCACCCGTCAGCGGCGGGTCCGAGATCGTCGGACGACTCACCGTCTCGGTCTAAGCCGCGATCGACAACTTTCGCCGGCGGATTTCCCCGCCCACTTGAGTAATGAGAACCAAGAGAATCGCGAGGATGAAGACGGCCGACGCCAGCACGTTGGCCTCGGCGGGGATTCCTCGGGCGGCCGCCGTGTAGATAAACGACGGCAGGGTGTTGACGGATCCGCGGTTGAAGTTGGTGATGATGAAATCGTCAAACGAGAGCGCGAAGGCGAGTAACGCCGCCGCCGCAATTCCGGGCAATAGCAACGGGAAGGTGATTTTCCACCACACCTGCGAGGGGCGGGCATACAGGTCACGACCAGCCTCTTCGAGTCGAGGATCGATACCAGCCACACGCGCGCGCACGGTGACGACGACGAACGAAATACAGAACATGATGTGGGCCAGGATGACGGTGAGCATTCCCTTCGGCATACCTGCGCTGAGGAACTGTGCCGCAAGACCGGCACCGAGGACGACTTCGGGGGTGGCCATCGGCATAAACAACAGCAGTGTCGTTGCCGCTCGTCCCTTGAACTTGTAGCGCACGAGGGCGATCGCGATGGCGGTGCCGAGGGTGGTCGCAACGACGGTCGAGGTGACCGCGATGATGATCGAGTTGCCGAAGGCCTCGCAGACTCCCTGCGCGTCGCACACGTTGAGCCAGTTGTCCAGCGTGAAACCGTTCCAGATGATGTTGGTTCGGTTTGAATCGTTGAACGAGAACATGATGGTGTACACGATGGGGACCATCAGATAGATGAGGGCGAGAATGCCGTAGAGCGGCAACAGGTATTTCCCGAGTTTCACAGTAGGTCGTCCGTTCCACTCTTGTACACGTAGGCCGACACGAGGACGAGAATGGCCGCCATCAAAATCAGCGACATGCTGGCGGCGTGCGGGTAGTTCTGCAAGACAAGGAAGTTCGCCTCGATGACGTTACCCACCATCGTGGTTGACGTACTTCCGAGGAAGTTCGCGCTGGCGTTCACGTAATCGCCCGCCGCGGGGATGAACGTCAACAATGTCCCCGAGATGATTCCGGGCATCGTCAGCGGAACCGTGATTTTGCGGAACGACGTGAATGGCCCCGCGTAGAGGTCGCTCCCCGCTTCGAGCAAACGCAGGTCGAGGCGCTCGATGCTCGCGTACAGAGGCAGGGTCATGAACGGGATGAAGTTATAGGCCAAACCGAAAATCACGCTGATGGACGTGCCGGTGATAAACGCATCCTCGGGAATGATGGCGAGTGCCTTCATGGTCCCCACTATGAAGCCTTCGTCGGCCAACAGTTGTTTCCAGGCCACCGTCCGAAGCAGGAACGAGATGAAAAACGGCGCAATGACGAGGACAAGCGCCAGCGATTGCCACAACGGGTACGGGCGGAGGCGAACCCCGATGAAGTAGGCGAGCGGGTACCCGATGGCCAAGGCAATCAGGGTGGCCGTGGCTGCGTAAAAGAACGACCGAAGCGAGTGATCGCCGTACATCGAGAGCACTTCGGCGTAGTTTTCCCAGCGGAACGAGTTTTCGTATTCGCCGATGAACGCTCCGGGAGGAGCGGTTTGGAACGAGGTGATGACGAGTGAAATCAGCGGGGTGATGAAGAACAGCCCGAGATACACCAGGCCGGGCAACAGCAAGAACCAGACCACGCGGCTCTTCTTTTGAACGGCGGGCTCGGTGGACACTCCCGAGGGTCCGTGGCCGAATGCGGTGAGGCTCATGGTTCGTTACTGCTTTGCGACCGCGAGCGACCGGGTCGAGGCGTCGGACTCGACGAATTCCTCGGTGTCGAACGGAATGCCGAAGGCAAACTCGGTCGCCCACGACAACCACACCTTTGAACCCGCGGCCACGATGTCGCCATCGTTCTGCTCGAACACCGCCATCGGCCTCACTCCGGGCACGTTGACGAGGTACTGAGTCGACACACCCGTGAACGACGTGTCCACTATGGTTCCCGGCCCGAGGACGGTCCGAGACGACGACACGGCCGGTTCCTTGCGCGAAATCGCGATCTTTTCCGGCCGCACGCCGACCGTGATTTGCCCCGACGTGACTTTCGAACGGCTCGCGAGGACGTCGATTGTTCGATCGCCGACGGTCACGGAAATGTTGTTACCGCTCGTCTTCGCGACGACCCCGTCGAACAGGTTCGATTGGCCGAGGAACGTCGCCACAAAGCGGGTTGCGGGCAGCTCGTAGAGTTCCGCTGGCGGCCCCATCTGTTCGATTCGCCCCTTGTTCATCACCGCGACGGTGTCCGCCATGGTCATGGCTTCTTCCTGGTCGTGGGTGACGTGCAAGAACGTGATCCCCACCTCGGACTGAATCGCCTTGAGCTCGATTTGCATCTGCCGACGCAGTTTGAGGTCGAGCGCACCGAGTGGCTCATCCAACAAGAGCAACGCGGGACGGTTGACGACGGCGCGTGCCAACGCGACGCGCTGTTGCTGTCCACCGGAGAGTTGGGTCGGTTTTCGGTCCGCGGCGTGGTCCAGTTCGACCAATTGGAGTGCTTCGTGCGCGAGTCGAATCGCGTCGTTCACGCCCCGTTGCTTCAAGCCAAAGGCGACGTTCTCGAGCACGCTCATGTGCGGGAACAACGCATAAGACTGAAACACCGTGTTGGTCGGGCGATTGTGCGGCTTGATGTTCGACACGTCTTTCCCACCCAGCAGAATCTTGCCGGAGGTCGGCTCGTCGAGCCCGGAAATGAGTCTCAGCGTCGTCGTTTTGCCACAGCCGGACGGACCCAGCAGTGCGAAAAACGACCCTGCCGGGACGGTGAAGCTCACGTTGTCCACCGCGGTGAATCCGGGGAACTGCTTGGAAACACCAACCAGTTCGAGGTCAGCGCCGCCCGTTGCGAAATCGCTCAATGGATTGACCACGTCACACGAATTGTTCGGTAACCGGGGTTAGCCCAGAATGATGGACTGGAAAGCGGCCTGGAATTCGTTTTCCTCGGCGTCCGCCAGCGATCGGAAGATGTGAACTTTCGCGAGCGTCTCGTCGTTCGGGAAAATCAGCTGGTTCTCGGCGAGGGCGGGGTCAATCTTGATCGCTTCCTCGTAGGCGCCCTGGACCGGGGTGACGTAGTTGACCCACGCCGCGACCTGTGCCGCAATCGCGGGGTCGTAGTACCAGTTGATGAGTTTCTCGGCGTTGGTCTTACGGGGGCTGCCGATCGGAATCATGAACGTATCGTTCCAGAAGGTCCCTCCCGAGTCGGGCAGAACAAACTTCCACTTCTCGTAACCCGCTTCGAGGTTGAGCACCGTGATGTCACCCGACCAGACGATTCCGGCGAGGGCGTCTTCGCTCACGAGGTCCTCGGAGTACGAGTTGCCCTTGATGTTGCGGATGTAACCGTCGGCAACGCGCATTTCAATCTCGGCGATTGCCGCGTTGAATTCGTCTGCGGTGAACTTAGTGATGTCCACGCCCTGGCTGCGCATGATCACTCCGACAGTGTCGCGCATCTCGCTGAGGACAACCACGCGCCCCTTGAGTTCGTCGCGCCACAGGTCTTCCACCGACAGGACGGGGGTGGAGACGAGGTCGGAGTTGTATACGAGTCCGGCAAAACCACCCTGCCACGGAAGTGACGACTTGCGACCCGGGTCGAAGTCGGGGTTGAGCAAATCTGCCACAAGGTTTTTGTGGTTGGGAATGTTGTCGAGGTTGAAAGCCTGCGTCCATCCGCGACGGATCCAGCGCGAGACCATCCATTCGGTGAGGCACACGGTGTCGGCGCCGATGTCCTGTCCGAGTGCAAGTTGGTCTTTGACCTTGGCGAAGTACGAGTTGTTGTCGTCGACCTCGACGAGGTAGTTGGCGGCGATTCCACTTGCGGCGGTGAACGCCTCGAGCGTGGGGTAATTGCCGTCGTCGTCTTCGTCCAAATAGAGCGGCCAGTTGGCCCAGTTGACGGTGGGGTCGGTAGCCGAGATGTCTTCGGCGGCGACGAGCGCCTGTTCGCCGGGTGCACACGCAGCGAGCGACAGCGCGACCGCGCCACCGACCGCGCCACCGAGAAGGGCACGGCGAGAAAGTTGAGCGGCTCGTGCGTGTTGCACGAGTTCGCGGATGATGGGGTCTTCGGGAAGATTTCGCTGGTTCATGAATATCCTCATACTCGGTGGGTGACCTCGATGTCGAACCCGTGTGTTCCGATAATGGCACATTTTGTGGGAAAAAGTAACATCGTCGCACATATTTTTCCCGTCCTCGCGGTTACCAGCACGAATTTCGTCGAGATTGAACGTTTTCGTTGCGAATTCCCTCGCATATCGCCATAATGACAGAGGGATTCCCCACCACCATTCGTTATAGGAGACACAACATGCGGATTGCCGTTCCCGCCGAAATCAAAAACAATGAATACCGCGTTGCCATCACACCGGCAGGGGTCAAGGATCTTGTTTCCGCCGGACACAGCGTTCTGATTCAGTCCGGAGCAGGGCTCGGGTCGAACATCACGGATGACGCTTATGCGGCGCAGGGTGCCACGATTGAGAAGGACGCAGCAGCGGTGTGGGCGGCGGGCGACATGATCCTCAAGGTCAAGGAACCCATCGAAAGCGAATACCCCCACTTTCGCGAGGGCATGCTGTTGTTCACCTATCTGCACCTCGCCGCCGAGGAACACCTGACGAAGGCGCTCCTCGCCGCCAAGGTCACGTCGATTGCCTACGAAACCGTCCAGTTACCGACTCGCGCACTGCCGTTGCTCGCGCCCATGAGCGAAGTGGCGGGACGACTGTCCGTCATCGTCGGTGCCAACGCGATGTTGCGTCCGCACGGTGGCCCCGGGCTCTTGGTATCCGGTGTCCCCGGAACACACCCCGCGAACATCGTGGTCCTCGGCGGCGGTGTCGCCGGAACGAACGCGATGGCGATGGCCGTCGGACTCGGTGCGACGGTGACGGTGCTCGACACGAACATCCAGCGTTTGCGTGAATTGGACGCCCAGTACGCCGGCCGCGTTCAGACGCTCGCGTCGAACGCCTACGAGATCGAGAAAGCGGCACTCAGTGCCGACATGATCATCGGCTCGGTTCTGATTCCCGGCGCGAAAGCCCCGAAACTCATTACCAACGCGCTGGTGAAAAAGATGAAGCCGGGGTCGGTACTGGTCGACATCGCCATCGACCAGGGCGGCTGTTTCGAGGACTCGCACGCGACGACTCACAGCGAGCCGACGTTCGCGGTCCACGACACGATCTTCTACTGCGTCGCCAATATGCCTGGCGCGACGCCTCAGACGTCGACCCACGCGCTGACCAATGCGACGTCGCCGTACGTTCGCGCCCTCGCCGCCAAGGGATGGAAGGACGCACTGCGGGCGGACGCGTCACTCGCGTTGGGACTCAACACCCACGACGGACAACTCACGAACGATGCGGTGGGCGTTGCTCACGGGATCGACGCCGTGTCCATCGACTCCGTACTCGCATAGAGCACGACCCGCAGCCCTCGCCACGTGCCGACGCCCGGGCGGGCGGCGGGGTCGAACGTGTCCACCGGAGCGCCGGTTGCCCGATGGTCGTCGAGCGTTGCTCGTCGAAGCGTGAGGATGTCCCGAAACGGGTCTAGCCCTCGAATGAGTGACGTCGCGGTGACAAGGACTCGCACCGATTGTCGACGCACGCGCGCTATCGCTGCAAGAAAGTCGGATGCCGCGGTCGCCGTCAACGAATCGAGTATCCGATCGAGGTTGTCGATAGCGACAATGCCCTGTGCCCCAGCCAGGTGTTGGGGCTCGCGGACCCACGTCACCTCAAGACCCCGTGTCAATGTGCGAAGCGCCGTCGTTCGACCCGACCCCGCTTCGCCGATCACGGCGACGTCACCGTCATCGGGCGACCAGACCGCGGGTGTGTGACGCGCGCGCGGCACGTCGTCCAGCAGGCCGAAGCCGTCGCGCCCGTCCCGCGCGACCGGACTCCGAAGTGTGGTTTGCCAGAGCCTGTCGGCACTCGCGCGTTGTGTTCCGTCACCGGCGGCGGTGACGGTGGGGATTCGAACCTCGCGAACACGGCCATCCCCCGTTGTCACGAGTGCGCCTCCCGGCGACGGGGTAAGCGTCGTCGATTGTCCCAACACCGCTATCACGTCGTGACTGGTGTTCATCGCGAGGCACACGCGAACCGGGATGTTCCCCAGCGCGCTGTCCCGCAGTACTCCGGTGGGGTGTTGGACGGCCACCACGAGGTGCACCCCCAGTGAGCGACCGCGGCGAGCGACGTCGCCCAGCACCTCGTGTGCATTCGGGAATTGCCGCAGGAATTCGTGAACCTCGTCGACGACGATTGCGAGGCGAGGGATATCGCGAGCAACGTCAATCGACGAGATTTCGAGGCGACGAAGTTCTTCTTCGCGGCGGCGCATCTCGGCCGCAATCGCGCACAACACGCGAGGCACCTCGGAGGGTTCCAGGTCCGTGACCGTTCCGCGGTGATGCGGGAATCGCTCCAATTGGCGAAGAGTTGCTCCGCCCTTGAAATCGATGCCGATGAACGTGAACTCGGCTGGCGAAAATCGGTCTGCCCAGTCACTGACGGTCGCGACAAGCGCGTGAGATTTTCCTGACCCGGTTCGCCCCGCAAACAGCGCGTGCGGAGTTTCCGAACTCAGGGTGAGGACTAACGGATCGGTTACGTCGTTGCTCACGAGCGCGCGGGCCGGCACCAGCACATCGGGACGAGTATCGTCCGAGTGCCAATCACCGTGTTCCGGGAGCGATCCGCGCCGAGCGACCGACACGACCTGGTGTCCGGTGCACCGGATTGTCGTCGCGACGAGCGCCTCGGACCCGCGCACGATGTGTGCACCGCCCGACCACACCACGCGGTTTCCGTCGCGGCGAGGAGATCCGAGGTGTGCGGTCCCCTGCACATACAGCGACTCCCACACGCTGTCGCCCGCGCCGCCCTCACCCACAACCGCGACTCCGCCCGAAACGTCGACCAGCCATGGTCGTCCGTCCGAATAGTGCCCGGCTCGAACGAGGGTGCGCCCGTCGCGCGGCGGTAACCACCCCTCACAGCGGGCGATGTCCGCGACCGAGGGATGGGTGCGTTGTTCCGCGGCAATGTCCGCGAGACGGCGAGCGGAATCGGCTTCTCGCCGAGCGGCATCCTCCCGAGCTCGCGCGGCGCGTTTCTCTCGACCATCGCGACGCGCACGCCGACGAGCGTCCACAAAATGAGCGACCACCATCGTCGGGGCAATCACCGCACTCACCAGGGCGAAGGTCGAACCGGTGACCCCCCAGACGATGCTCGACAACACGAGCGGGGCAATGACACCGATGAACGGAAAGGTCGGTGATGTCACTACTTCACGGTGACAGGCGACGCCTCCGAACAAAGGAAAAGGCGGCGATTCTGTGGAGAATCGCCGCCTTTTCGCGCAGTGTTACTCGCCGATGTAGGACATCACGTGCTTGATGCGCGTGTAGTCCTCGAATCCGTACATCGAGAGGTCTTTGCCGTAACCCGAGTGCTTGAAGCCACCGTGGGGCATTTCGGCGACGATCGGGATGTGGGTGTTGATCCACACAGCGCCAAAGTCGAGGTGCTTGGCGAAACGCATCGCACGACCGTGGTCCTTGGTCCAGACCGAGGACGCGAGTCCGTAGTCGACTCCGTTCGCCCACGAAAGCGCTTCCGCTTCGTCCTTGAACTTCTGGACCGTGATGACCGGGCCGAAGATCTCGTTCTGGATAACCCAGTCGGACTGCTTGAGTCCCGAGACGACGGTCGGCTCGATGAAGAAGCCTTCCGTTCCCTGGCGGTTGCCACCGGTTTCGATGTTCGCGTTGTTGGGGAGGTCCGCGAGGATGCCCATGACGCGGTCGAACTGGTTGACGTTGTTGACGGGTCCGTAGAGGATGTCCTCGTTGGTGGGGATTCCCGTTGCCACGTTCGCGACGACGTATTCCTTCATCGCGGCAACGAACTCGTCGTGAACCTTTGCGTGAACGAGTACGCGTGTTGCCGCGGTGCAGTCCTGGCCGGCGTTGAAGAATCCGGCGGTGGCGATTCCCTCAACGGCGCGAGCAATGTCGGCGTCGTCGAAAACGATGACGGGCGCCTTGCCCCCGAGTTCGAGGTGGACCCGCTTGACGTCGGCGGCGGCCGACTTGGCGACCTCCATTCCGGCGCGAACCGACCCGGTGATGGAGACCATCTGCGGGATCTTGTGCGCGGTCATCAGGCCACCCGTCGTGCGGTCACCCACGACGACGTTGAGGACGCCCTTGGGCAGGAACTCCTGCGCGACCTGCGCGAGCAGGAGGGTTGAGGACGGAGTGGTGTCGGACGGCTTGAGGACGGTAGTGTTGCCTGCCGCAATCGCCGGAGCGAACTTCCAAATCGCCATCATGAGCGGGTAGTTCCACGGGGTGACCTGTCCGATAACCCCGATGGGTTCGCGGCGAATCACCGATGTGTGGTCTTTCATGTATTCGGCGGACGCGCGGCCTTCGAGGTTTCGGGCAGCTCCGGCGAAGAAGCGAATCTGGTCGACGCCGACCGCGATCTCTTCGCTCAGCGTCAAGCCGATCGGCTTACCGGTGTCCTGGACTTCGGCGGCGGCGAATTCGTCGGCTTTCGCTTCCATCGCATCGGCTATGTGCCACAGCGCCTTTTGGCGTTCGCTCGGAGTGGTTTCGCCCCACTCTTCGAACGCCGCAGCGGCCGCGGTGTAGGCAGAGTCGATATCGGCTTCGACGGAAACGGGCGACTGTGCGTAGACCTTTCCGGTGACGGGATCGACGAGGTCGATGGTGTCCTTGCCGCGCGAGTCGACGAGTTCACCGTTGATGAAGTTCTTCAATGTTTTGCTCATGCCTCCACAATAATCACAAGTGCCCGCAGTTTCTAGCCCTAATTCTTCGAATTTCGATAGTATTTTCGGTG
>JBIIFF010000082.1:0-5110 GCA_044237445.1 Microbacteriaceae bacterium
TCAGAATTGGTCTATGAGCAACTCGACGAGAGCGACGACACTCGATGACGTGTCCAAAGCCATCGTCGAACAACTGCAAACCGATGGTCGAAAATCGTATTCCGATATCGGACGCGCCGTCGAACTTTCCGAAGCGGCCGTCCGGCAGCGCGTGCAGAAACTGATTGAATCCGGCGTCATGCAAATAGTTGCGGTGACCGATCCGATGACTCTCGGCTTCAACCGTCAGGCCATGATCGGAATTCGCACGTCGGGAGATGCGCGAATTGTTGCCGACCGGCTCAGCGCCATTAGGTCCGTCGAGTACGTCGTCCTCACCGCGGGCTCGTTCGACATCATGGTCGAAGTCGTCTGCCACGACGATGACGCGCTCCTCGAACTTCTCAACGGGACGATTCGAATGATCCCGGGAGTCGTCGATACCGAAGTTTTCACCTATCTACAACTGAAGAAACAGCAATACAACTGGGGAACGATGTAGTTCCTCCTAATCAATGGGAGTTGATAACGATGGCTTTACTATCACGAAAGCCGAAAGCCGCGAAGGTTGCGGCCGCGAAAAAACCGCTGACCAAAAAGGTCAAGGTCGTCACCAAGTCTGCCGAAGAGAAGGTTCTTTCCCACCGGGAGGTCATGAAGGACCCGTTACAGAAGATGGCGAAAGACCACCTCTGGATGCACTTCGCCCGCCAGTCGGGAATGGAGTCCGGCAAGGGCGTTCCGATCATCACCAAGGGTGAAGGTCACCACATCTGGGATTCGAGCGGCAAGAAATACATCGACGGCCTCTCGGGGCTTTTCGTGGTCAATGCTGGTCACGGTCGCAAGCGTTTGGCGCAGGCCGCCGCAAAGCAGGCAGAGGAACTCGCGTTCTTCCCGCTCTGGAGCTACGCGCACCCCTCGGCGATTGAACTCGCGGACCGCCTCGCGGACTACGCTCCCGGCGACCTCAACCGCGTCTTTTATTCGACCGGTGGTGGCGAAGCAGTCGAGACAGCGTGGAAGTTGGCCAAGCAGTACTGGAAACTCATGGGCCAGCCCATGAAGACCAAGGTCATCGCGCGCAACATCGCTTACCACGGCACCCCACAGGGCGCTCTCGCGATCACGGGACTCCCCGGAATCAAGGCCGCCTTCGAGCCTCTCGTCCCCGGTGCGTACCACGTTCCGAACACGAACATCTATCGGGCCAAGGAACAGGGCTACCACGGACCCGAGACCGAAGAAGATTTCGGACTCTGGGCCGCCGACGAGATCGAACGCATGATTCAGATGGAAGGCCCCGACACCATCGCGGCCGTGTTCCTCGAGCCGGTGCAGAACGCGGGCGGTTGTTTCCCACCCCAGGCCGGTTACTTCAAGCGCGTTCGCGAGATCTGCGACCAGTACGACGTCCTCATGGTGTCGGACGAGGTCATTTGCGCGTTCGGTCGCATCGGCGAGATGTTCGCCTGTAACGCCTACGGCTACGTCCCCGACATGATTACGTGTGCCAAGGCGATGACCTCGGGTTATTCACCCATCGGCGCAACGATCATCTCGGACCGCATCTACGAGCCCTTCAAGCACGGCACGACCGCGTTCTACCACGGCTACACCTTCGGTGGACACCCGGTTTCGGCCGCTGTCGCGATGGAGAACCTCGACATCTTCGAAGAAGAGGACCTCAACGGGAACGTCCGTCGGAACGCCCCTGCGTTCAAGTCCACGCTCGAGAAGTTGAAGGACATCTCGATCGTCGGTGACGTCCGCGGCGCCGGGTACTTCTACGGCATCGAGCTCGTCAAGGACCAGGTCACCAAGGAAACCTTCAACGACAAAGAAGCCGAGCGACTCTTGCGCGGCTACCTGTCGCAGGCCCTCTACGCCGCCGGGCTGTATTGCCGTGCGGACGACCGAGGAGACCCCGTCATCCAACTCGCCCCGCCGCTCACGATCGGCCAGCCCGAGTTCGACGAGATCGAGCAGATCCTCCGCGAGGTTCTGGTCGGCGCGACGAAGCTCCTCTAATAATGGAATCCGTCTCGTTTTGGCACGAGGCGGTCGACCTATCCCCACGACCAGCCCTCGACGGTGATGCGACAGTAGATGTCGCCATCGTCGGGGCCGGTCTGACGGGTTTGTGGACCGCGTACTATCTCCAGAAGCGCAATCCGGCTCTGTCGATCATGCTGATTGACAAGAATGTCGCCGGGTTTGGCGCGAGCGGGCGAAACGGGGGCTGGGCGAGCGCCCTGTTCCCTCAGACGACCGCGTCGTTGGTCAAGCGATATGGGTTCGATCGGGCCAAAGCGCTGCGGGATGCGATGGTCGAGACCATCAGTGAAATCGGGCGCGTTGTCTCAGCCGAAAAAATCGACTGTGACTGGGTGCATAAGGGAACCATCATCTTCGCGCGAAGCGCCCTACAGGAACGTGAACTCAAAGCAGAGGTCGCCGAAACTCAAGCCCTCGGCATTGACCACTTGGAGTGGTGGGGTGCTGAGCGAGTCGCCGCCGGTGACGCCCGCGGAGCGACGTTCACACCAGACTGCGCGCGACTACATCCTGCCAAACTCGTCAATCAGATGGCAAAACTCGTCGAGTCTCGCGGCGCTCGAATTGTCGAGCACACCACCGTAACGGCCTGGAAAAAGGGCTCGGTCGAAACGGATCGGGGAACCGTTCGCGCGAAACACATCATCAACGCGACCGAAGGCTACGGCGCGACCATCAAACAGACGCATCGCCGGATACTTCCGCTGTATTCGCTCATGATCGCAACGGCACCGCTCCCGGAAAAAGTCTGGAAGGAACTCAAAATCGAACACGGTCACACGTTTTCGGATGGGCGCCACCTCGTCATTTACGGACAGCGCACCGCGGACAATCGGTTTGCGTTCGGTGGTCGAGGAGCGCGTTACCACTGGGGTTCATCGATCAAACCCGAGTACGACCGAGTGGACAGCGTGTTCACCCATCTGACTCAGACTCTTCGCGAGATGTTCCCCCAGGTCGCCGACCTGATCACGGTCACGCACAGCTGGGGCGGGCCGCTCGGCGTCCCGCGCGATTGGCACGCAACGGTCAACTACGACCCGGCAACAGGCCTGGGCGGTGCCGGCGGATACGTCGGAGACGGACTGTCAACAACCAACCTCGCCGGCCGGACACTCGCCGACCTCATTACGGGGACCTCGAGTGACCTCACCCAGCTCGCCTGGGTGAATCATCGCTCTCCGTCGTGGGAACCCGAGCCGCTTCGTTTTGTTGGCGCCAACGCGGGACTCGTCGGGATGACGATTGCGGACGAGGAAGAAAAGATGACGGGACGGCCTTCGATTGTCGCGCGGTTGCTTGCGCCTCTGACGGGACACTAACCAATAACCTGAAGTGGTGAGCCGACTTCTTGTCCCCGGATTGGGACGGCGTATCGGCGTCATCGTCGCGGTGGTGGCAATCGCGTCACAAATCGGACTGATTGCGGTTTCCGCCTGGGGAATCAGCAATGTCGCAGTGGTCCGGGACTGGCTCGTCGTCGGAAAGGTCGCGGGATCCGCCCAACTCGATGCCTACATCGCCGGAGCGGGGTTGTCCGCTTCGGGCAGTTTCTATCTGCTGGCGGCTAAACCGACTCTTCACACTCCCGAGACATTTGATGACGCGTGTCCGGTTCGTGAGGCCGGAATCGCGGCGTTGGGTTGCTATTCGGTCGAGACTGACACTATCCACCTGCTCGATGTCGCCGATGACACGTTCAAGACCCTCAAGCCGGTGGTGGCGGCTCACGAAGCGCTGCACGCGATCTGGGCCCGCTTTGACCCGCAGGAGCGCATTTTCGTTGCCGCCGAGGTCGAAAAATCTTTTGCGAGCGTCCTGGATCCAGCAATTCTCAGCCGGCTCGCTCCGTATGAGTCGTTGACACCGTCGGAACGTGACGGTGAATTGTTTGCAATCCTCGGAACCGAATCGGGGGCGGTAACCCCCGCGCTCGAGGCTGTCTATTCTCGATATTTCGACGATCGACAGGCGTGCGTCCGGCTCGCGGCATCGTCCGCTAACGTCATCTCCGAAATCGCCAGCAGCATCGAATCGATCGGGAACCAGATACTGACGGTCGAGGAAGCGGTCTTGGCGGCAACAACGTCGTACGCCGGGGAACGCCGCGCGCTCAAACGTGCCATCACCACGTTCAACCGACGCGCAGACACCCCCGGCTATTTTGCGTCATCGTCGACGTTTACACGCGAACGGTCCGAGTTGGCGAATCGAACCTCGCGGCTGGAACGATCGCGCCGCGCTCTGAACACACTCATCGAGGAATACAACGCACTCGTCGCGCAGATGGCGGTGCTCAATTTGCGCGCAATGACCGTGAACACCGCTCTGGGAATCGATGCGAGCGCGATCGTTACGATTCCTACAGAGCCGTGAGCTTCGCGGGAAACATCTTTCCGATCTCGGTGAATTCGCGCCGAGATGGGCTCCATGAGATCGCGGCGTCCGCGTTCTGTCGAACCTGCGCGGGTGTGGTCGCTCCGGCAATGACGCTCGACATACCGGGGATTGCCAGCATCCACCCGACGGTCGCTTCCAACATGGTGATGCGACTGTTGTCGCAGAACTGAGCGAATTTCTCCATGGCGTCCCACGGCGCTTCGGCGAGAAGGTGCCGGCGAATCCGCATGATTCTCGAGTCCGCGGGTCCGCCGTGCTCCGTGAACTTTCCCGTGAAGAGTCCGTTGTGCAGAGGGAAAAATGGCAGAAAGCCCAGTCCCATGTCGACCGCGGCCGGAATCATGTCGGACTCTGCGTTTCGCGCGAGCAGATTGTGTTCGTTTTGCGCTGACACAAACCCAGTCAGTCCGAGTCGTTTCGCGACCGAGTGGGCTCGGCGAGCTTGTTCGACGGTGTAGTTCGAGTGCCCGATGTAACGCACCTTCCCTTCCGCCATGAGTTCGTTCAATGCTTCGAGGGTCTCTTCGATTGGCACCCGCGGGTCCGGCGTGTGATGTTGATACAGATCCACATAGTCGGTCTGGAGCCGGTCAAGCGTCTGGTCGATAGCGGCGCGAATATAGGCACGGGACCCGCCCGGGCCGATTGCGTCGAGGGGGCTCGCTATTTCGAC
>JBIIFF010000078.1:0-5553 GCA_044237445.1 Microbacteriaceae bacterium
CTCGTCATCTCCAGAAGACCGCGGCCGGTCGTCACCTCGATCAACGCGTCCTGATCACTCTCGATGGTCACGGGCCCCGGCGGGGTTTCACCCGCTTGTTCCGCGCGACGATGGGCCGCACGCTCGCCATCATCGTTGATCGAAATCGAAAGTCCGTGCGGACCCCACGTGAACATCACGTCGACGTGTGTGCCCGCTCCGCCGTGTTTGTGGGAGTTTGCGATCGCTTCCGTGACGATTCGAAAAACGGCCAGTTCGGCAGATTGAGATAGGGCGAAACGCTCGCCCGACTCTTCGAAATTGACAATCAAACCGTTGTCTTCAGCTTCGCTGAAGAGTTCGGTGAGAGAATCCAGAGCGGGCCAATCGTCGAAAGTGGAGTACCCCTGTTGTGCGATATCCATGGCGCGGCGCATGTCGTTGAGCGCTTGGCGGGCGGTGTCGACAAGTAAGCGGGAATGCCGCTTGAGAGCGGTTTGGTTCTCGAGGGACTGGAAGGCGGACCCCTCCGAACGGGCCACGATGTCCGCCAGTGCGCGGGCAACAATCGCTTGTTGTTCATGAATCATGCGGAGTCGATCCGACAATTCCGCCGCCCGCAAAGCGGATTCAGACTGCGACACGGATGGCGTGGCGGACAGGGACACCGGGGAACGCCGTCCCGCTGCGCCGCGCGATCGGCGGAACAAAACGATCGCGGCGGCACTCGCCGACAGCGCAATCACGAGAAGCACCGTGTCCAGTAACGACCAGGTGCCCATTGGTTCTCCTTGGAGGTGATTCTCCGAGCGCGATGCCCTTGGTGAAATGGCTCCCCGACTTGGACTCGAACCAAGAACCTATCGGTTAACAGCCGATTGCTCTGCCAATTGAGCTATCGAGGAAGGTGACCCCACTATACCAAAACTCTCGTCGTCAGTAGCCCGCGCGGGTGTCCACGAGACCGAGGAACGCGTGCCCCGAGAGGAACGCCCGCACGTTGGTTTCGATGCGTGAACCGAGCAGGTGCGCGGTCATCAGCGGGGTGTCGGCCGCGTGGGAAGTGATGACGCATCGCGTCTCTTGCCAGAGCGGGTGATCCGCCGCCAGGGGTTCTGGTTCGGACACGTCGAGTCCCGCCCCCCACAATCGATCGCCTCGAAGAGCGGCGACCAAGGCATCGTGATCGAGCAGCGCGCCACGAGCGATGTTGACGAGAACGGCGTGTGCGGGCATGACCTCGAGTTGGGCGCGTCCGATGATGTGTCGGGTTTCCGACGTGGACGCCGCCGCGAGCACCACGACGTCGGCACTTGGCAAAACCGAGTCCAACTCCGCTGAGGTGACGGTGCGATCCGCACCAGCGAAAGGTTTCGCTGTTCGGCGTACCACGGTGACCGAGACCCGAAAAGGCGCGAGGAGTCGAATCAGTTCGGCGGTGATGCCGCCGGCGCCAACCACCACGATGTGATTTCCATACAGCGACAAACCGGTTCGTTCCGCCTGCCAGTGCGCGTCACGTGACTTGGACGGGATTTCGCGCTGGAGCGCGAGGATGAGTGCGAGGGCATGTTCGGCTACGGGCTCGCTGTACGAGCCTTTTGCGGAAGTGAAAATCGGTGCGGTGTCGTGGTCCAGGTCAGCGAAGAGATCCCGAAAGCCGTCGACACCCGCCCACGGTAGTTGCACCCATTCGATTGCGGGATGAGTGCGAAGAATTTCAGAGAGTTCGTCGGCTCGCTTCTCGCTGAGCCATACGAGCCCTCGGGTTTCGGTCGACAACGGCGACACCGTTCCGCCGCCCGCGGCGACCGCGGCGACGAACAACGGGTTATGCATCGGTTCGACCGCGATGAGGCCGGGAGTTGCTGAACGCACGGGGTGGACGGACGAAGAGCCGGGCAGGTCACGGTGTTGGTGGGGTCGATCGGGTGCCACGGGCATCGGGTCACCCCGTCCGAATCGAGCGCCTGCGCGCTTCGAGTTCCATGATGCGCCGTTGAAGTTCGGTTCGCTCGGGCGCTCCGTCCGGAATGCGCTGCAGGATGCTCTGGAAGTCATCCCGCTGACGAATCAGGTCGGCGATAATGAAGTCCTTACCGATGTCTCGCACATAGGCGGCAATCTTCTCGGCCGTCTGGCGAATTTCTTCCCCGCTTCGCACCAACGCCTGCTCCGAGGTTTCCGTTTTCGGTTTCGACAACGCGACCGGCCGAACCCTAATGTCAGCCATGGTGAGGTCGCGTGCAAGTGGCTGGACATCAGTTTCCGACAATTCGATGACCCGCGAGATCCAGGTCGGCGACGCGAAGTCAGCGAAGGCCGAAATCATGGCGCCGTGAATCCGGCGGAGGGCGGGATGGCTGAATTCGCATGCCATTATGTCGCCAGCGAGGGCCAGGCCCACCTGTTCGGGATACTGCAACAGCGCCACCATGACGTCGCGTTCGAGTTCGAACGCCGACGTCGCGCCGAGCGACGCAAAGGTGTCGCTGGTTTCGAGGTCAGACTCGACCTCGATGGTCACTCGGTTGTTGCTGGCCTGCATCGCCGCTCGGACATCAGAAGGTTCGACACCCAGCCAGCCCGAAACCACGCGGACGTATCCGTCGACCATCGAGCGGTCTTTAATCCCCGCGATAATCGGCGCGACCGCGCGCGTCGCGTGAACCCTTCCCTCCACGGTGTCGAGGTCGAAGCCGAGCATCGTCCGGCGAATCATGAACTCGAACAACGGCGTTTTCGTCTCGAAAATCGCGGCCAGAGCCGCGTTACCTCGCTGTTGCCGAAGGTCGCACGGGTCGAGCCCGTCCGGAGCAACGACGACGAACGTGTTGGCGACGAACTTCGTGTCCTCGGCGAACGCTTTGCTCGCCGCTTTTTGACCCGCTTCGTCCGGGTCGAATGTGAAAACGACTTCACCGCGGCTGCGGGTGTCGCCGACTTCGACATCGCCAAGAACTCGGCGAATCAGCGACACGTGGTCGCCGCCAAACGCGGTGCCACAGGTCGCGACAGCGGTGGTCACCCCGGCGAGGTGGCAAGCCATGACGTCGGTGTATCCCTCGACCACGACGACACGGCGTTCCCTCGCAATGTTGCGCTTGGCTAAATCGAGCCCATACAGGACCTTCGCTTTGTGATACACCGGCGTTTCCGGGGAGTTCAGGTATTTGGGGCCCTTGTCGTCGTCCCGCAGCCGACGCGCTCCGAATCCGATGGTCGCGCCGGTGATGTCCCGGATCGGCCACACCAGTCGACCGCGAAAACGGTCATAGACACCGCGCTCGCCTCGCGATACCAATCCCGCGGTTTCCAGTTCAACCTCGGTGAATTTTTTGGCGGAGAGGTGCTTGCGGACGGCGTCGAACGAATTCGGCGCGTAACCGACTCCGAACAGATCGCACGCCGCGCGGTCAAAGCCCCGGCTGGTCAAAAAATCCCTCGCCATTTCGGCTTCGGGCGATGTCAGTTGCTCGGTGAAGAACTGTTCTGCCTCACGATTGGCCTCGAGTAAGCGGGAACGGTTCCCCGTGTCGCGTTCGGGGCTGCCACCGTCATAGGTCAGCGTGAAATTGATGCTGTCCGCAACCTTGTGAATCGCCTCTGGATACGTCAACGCTTCAAGGTCCATCAGGAAATTGAAGACGTTGCCGCCAACACCGCACACGAAACACTTGAAAAACCCCACACTCGGTTTCACCGAGAAGTTTGCGTCCTTGCCGTTGTGAAACGGACACGGCCCACGATAATCATCCGCACCTTTTCGTTGCAGAGTGACGTACTGACCGACGATATCCGCGATGTTGGCGCGCTGTCTTACCTCGTCGATATCAGATTTCCGAATGAGGCCAGCCACAGCACCATTCTATGGAGTGGCCCGACAGGTTCGGCAGGCGTCCGCGACTTACCTCAGGACAGTACCGCAGGGATGCTGAAAAGGATGACCACACCCACTGACCATAAGACCATCGAGAATATAACCAAGTACGCGACGAGGTTTTTCACTTTCATCACGGCCGTGACACCCAGCAAAAACAGGGAAACAGCAAATAGGGCCGTGAGCATTTGGAGGGTGTTGCTGTAACCGCTCTCCGTGTTCGACATTTCCCAATACTCGTCACCGCTGGCCCACATCTCGTCGTACGGGCCGTACAGCGCCGTCATGTACGGGACGCACTCTGCCAACTGCATCATCGGATCCTCAACAAAGCAGCTCCAGGCATCGGTGTACAACTCGTAGGACCCGTTATTCGTCCGAAGATCATCGTAAAGATCGTCGACGGCGACCCCGTCAATGAAATGACGAACCTGCTTGTCTTTCCACACGGTCAAATCGTCTCGGTACTTCACTTCTGCCGTGATGAACATGTTGTTCGCATCGGCCAAAATCAGGGCGTATTCCGATCGAGCGTCATTAGCCCGGCCATCGTGGAGCGACGATTGGACCGCTGCCCACGCGGCGGTCGTCGAAACCACGCCCAACATGACGACAATCAACAGGTCCCGCGACAAGCGTTCCAAAAAGGTCTTCATCGTTGACTCTCAAACTTTCCGTAGGGGTGGTTTCCAGCAGAATAGCACCACGCGTAAGTGATGCCTGGTGTGACTATCCGTCGACACGTCGGGACCGGTTCAAGTCGCGAGTCGCTCGTGCCACACCAGCGCACTCTGATCGGTCAGAGATGCGACCTGGTCGATGACTGCACGCATCGCGTCCGCATCACTGGTTGCCTCGGTGTAGTCGGCGGCAAAACCAGGTTCGAGGTGTTGCGTCCCGCTCGCGGCAAGGACAGCGCACAGGTCCGTCAGAATCTCACGCTGGTGAGCATAGATCGGCCGGCGGGACTCGTGGGACATCACGTTCGCCGCAACAATTCCCTTGAGCACGGCAATTTCTGCTCGGGTTTCGGACGGGACGACGACGTCGGCTCCGAACCGAACCAGCGTCGCTGACGTCGCGTGTTCACGCGTCGCTGCGGTCGCTGAACCGGCAAAACGGCCGATGAGTGTCGACGTGAGGTTTTTCAACGCTCCGAGTTCCTGGCGCGAGCCGCTCCAGGAGTCAACCCAATTCGGCAACCCGTCAAGCCGATCGAATGCGGCGATGAGTTGATCGCGCGTGACCTCGCTGCCGATCCACTCAACCATCGAGTCAACGAGATCGCTGTGTGCGGTGCGGGAAGACAGTGCCCGAACATCGATGTAGCCGTTGACGATCGCGTCTTCGAAGTCGTGAACCGAATATCCGATGTCATCGGACAGGTCCATCACTTGTGCTTCGATGCACAATCGTCGTTCGGCCGCACCGCGGCGGATCCAGTCAAAGATGGGACGGTCGGATTCGTACACACCGAACTTGGTTCGTCCGCCGGGCTCCCCAACACCGGTCTCGACGGTCCAGGGGTACTTGCAGGAAGCGTCGAGGCTCGCGCGGGTGAGGTTCAGCCCGAAACTACGACCCGACTCGTCGAACACTTTGGGTTCGATCCGAGTCAGTACCCGAAGAGTTTGTGCGTTGCCTTCGAAGCCACCGAACGGCAGCGCCCAATCGTTCAGAGCCTTTTCGCCATT
>JBIIFF010000079.1:0-5509 GCA_044237445.1 Microbacteriaceae bacterium
TGACGGACGCCCGACATTTATCGTTACGGGCGAGACCGCGGCGCACCTCGGTCGGTTGGGATTGACCTTCCACCTGTCCCTCAGCCATGACGCGGGTGTCGCGACCGCCAGCGTGATTGCGGAAGAACGATGAGCACCCCGCTTCGACGGTTATACGTTTCGGCGTCCGCCATCACCGCGAACGTCGAGCGCCTGCGGAAACTCGCGCCGGCGCAGGACACCATGGTCGTCGTGAAGGCGAATGGTTACGGGCACGGAGCGGAATTGGCGGCGCGCGCGGCATTGGCGGGGGGAGCCACCTGGATTGGCGTTGCCGATATTGACGAGGCCCTGTCCCTTCGTGCCGCCGGGATCGACGCGCCGATTCTCGCCTGGCTTCACGCCGTGGACGCCGACTTCACGGCGGCGATACGGGCGAACGTTGCCATCGGGGTGTCGACGCTCGGTCAACTCTCGCGGGTGGCCGATGCCGGGGGTGCGTCCGTCCACCTCAAGGTTGACACCGGGCTGGGACGTAACGGTATTGGCCGTTCCGACCTCGACGAATTTCTGCGGCGTGCCGTCGACGTTCACGAGCGGGGCGAAATCCACATCGACGGTCTAATGTCCCACGTGTCGGGAACGTCCCGCGAAGCGGACCTGGGCCAAGCCGAACGTTTTGTTCACGCACAGGGACTCCTCGCGGATCAGGGGGTTACACCGACCCACCTTCATTTGGCGGCTTCCGCGGCCGCCCTCGACCACCCGTCGCTGCGGTTCACGATGGTTCGATTCGGAATTGCCGCCTACGGGCTTGCTCCCACACCCGAACACGCGGACGTCGGGCTGACGCCCGCGGTGCGTTTTGAGGCCTCGGTCATCAACGTGAAGCGTCTGCAACCGGGCGATGGAGTGTCGTACAACTTCCGCTGGGTCGCGACGACGGAAACAACCGTGGCGCTCGTGTCCGCCGGGTACGCCGACGGTGTCCCGCGCGCAGCGACGGGTCGCGCCTCGGTCGAGATTCGCGGAAAGCGTTATCCCGTGGTCGGCACCATCGCCATGGACCAAATCGTCGTCGACGTAGGTGATGACGTCGTTGCTGAAGGTGATGCGGTCGTGCTCTGGGGGGATCCCGAGGCTGGGGCTCCGAGCGTCGCGGAGTGGGCGGAGTGGGCCGACACCATCACCTACGACATTGCAACGGGCATCGGCGTTCGAGTCGCACGATTCGAGCAACCGTGATTGCGATTCCCACGGCGGACGACATGGAAGCCCTGGGCGCGCGGGTCGCACGGCTGTTGCGGGAGGGCGATGTGGTGTGTCTCACGGGTGAATTGGGCGCGGGTAAGACCACGTTCAGCCGCGGGCTCGGACGGGAATTGGCCGTGCGGGGAACGGTGACGAGCCCCACCTTCGTCGTCGCGCGAACCCATCCGCGAGCGGACGGCGTGCCGTTTGTTCACGTGGACGCCTATCGTTTGAACAACGCGAGTGAACTGGCCGATCTCGACATCGATTGGGATCGCTCGATTTCGGTGGTCGAATGGGGTCAGGGCATGCTCGAGTCCGTTGTGGACGACTGGTTAGAGATCGTCATTGAACGATCCCACTCGGCTGACGACGAGACGCGAACGGTGACCCTCAATGCCGTTGGAACTCGCGGAACGGAATTGGCCAGCGCGCTCGGGCGGGATGAGTCGGCATGATTCTCGCGATTGATACCTCCGCGGGCACGAGTGTCGCTCTGATCGGAGACGGGATCGTGGCCGAGGCAGCCACCGACGACACCCGCAGCCACGCCGAGCACATCGGAGTCTTTATCGAGCGCGTCTTGGCGGACAGCGGTGTCACCCCCGAGGCAGTCACGGCGGTAGTCGTTGGTCTCGGACCCGGGCCGTTCACGGGCTTGCGCGTGGGCATCGCCGCCGGAATCACCTTTGCTCTGGGACGCGCCATTCCCATTCACGGCTCACCCAGCCACGACGCGGTCGCGGTCGGGCGCGCGACGTGCACCGTGGTGACCGATGTACGCCGCCGCGAACTGGCCTGGACCACGTATCGCGACGGGGTTGCGGTGAATGGTCCGAGTCTCACTACCGAGAGCACGCTTGCCGCCGACGTGGATCTCGGCGAATTCCCCGAAGTTCGCGCCACCACGATTTCCGCCGCACTATTGGCAACGGCTGCGCTCAATCGAATTGAGCGGGGCGACAATCTGACCTCCCTAACGCCCCTGTACCTGCGTGCACCGGATGCGACTCCGAGCAACGGACCCAAGCGGGTGTCGGGATGACCCCGCGCGTTGCGACCGCCGGCGACCTCGATGCGATCGTCGCGCTCGAGCGCGAGATTTTTCCCGACGATGCATGGCCGCGCGACAAACTGGAAGACGACCTGCACAGTGCTTACGCTCATTTCCTGGTCGCAGAACGCGGCGAGTCAATTGCGGGTTACGCCATCGCCCATCACTTGCCCGGAAACGATGTCGCCGACATCCATAACATCGCCGTCGTCAAAGCGCACCGCGGCGAAGGGTTGGGGTCGGTTCTGCTGGACGCGTTGTTGGAATGGTGCGAGTCACGACACGCGACCGCCATCATGCTCGAAGTCCGCGCCGACAACGAATCCGCCCAGTCGCTGTATGCCTCCCGCGGTTTCCTCACGATCGCCACCCGCCCGGGGTACTACCAACCCGCCGGTGTTGACGCGTTCGTCATGCGGCGTGAGGTGACACGATGACCAAACCGCTGGTGCTGGGAATCGAATCCAGTTGCGACGAAACCGGGGTCGGAATCGTGCGCGGGAACACGCTGTTAGCGAACGTCATCGCCTCGAGCATGGAGCAACACGCGGTGTTCGGCGGTGTTGTGCCCGAGATTGCGGCACGCGCGCATCTCGAAGCACTGCGGGGAACCATCGAAGCCGCTGTGCGCGAGGCCAACATTCGGTTACACGACCTTGACGCGATTGCTGTCGCGGCGGGACCCGGGCTCGCGGGCGCGCTCATGGTTGGCGTCGGGGCGGCCAAGGCGCTCGCCGTCTCGCTCGGCAAACCGCTTTATGGCGTCAACCATCTGGTGGGCCATGTCGGCGCCGATGTTCTGCGCGACGACGGGAAGAGTATCGAACTTCCCACGGTGGCACTTCTCGTCAGTGGCGGACACACGTCCCTTTTGCTCGTGCGCGATCTCGCGACCGACGTCGAGCTACTCGGCGAAACGATTGATGATGCGGCGGGCGAGGCGTTCGACAAGGTTGCCCGTCTGCTCGGGTTGCCCTACCCCGGCGGTCCGCACATCGACCGCGTCGCGGTTGACGGCGATCCGAACGCAATTCGTTTTCCGCGCGGGCTGACTCTGCCGAAAGACCTCGTTCACCATCGCTACGACTTTTCGTTTTCCGGACTCAAGACAGCTGTCGCCCGTTACGTGGAAACAACGAACGACGTGTCCATCGCGGATGTCGCCGCGAGTTTCCGGGAGTCCGTCGCCGATGTCCTGACGCGCAAGGCCGTAGACGCATGCCTCGAGCACAACGTCCCACGGTTGTTGTTGGGCGGAGGGGTCGCTGCAAACGCCCGAATCCGCGCACTGACAGCCGAACGGTGTGCCGAACACGGAATCGAACTTCGTGTTCCGCCACTCGCGTTGTGTACCGACAACGGCGCCATGATTGCCGCACTGGGCGCGCACCTCGTTGAACGCGGTATAGCACCGTCCAGTCTCGACTTTGCGGTCGATTCGACGATGCCCGTTCAGACGATTCGGGTTTAGCGGATCCGCTCGGCGATAATCGCCGCTCGCCCGTCACCCACCCGCGTCAGGAACAGGGTTGCCGATTTCGAGCCCTTCAACTTGAGTTTGGTGCGGAACGTGGCGGGGTCGATGTCGACTCCGCGCTTCTTGATTTCGAGCGTGCCAATACCTGCGTCGCGGCAATATTGCGCGATTGTGCGGATGTCGAGCGGGAGGGACTCAATGACCCGAAACGCCGACGCGAACGGGGTGTCGACGAGGGTGTCGCCCGACAGATACGCAATCGACGAGGCAATGGTGTGAGCCGATAGTTTCCGAGCGAGAGCACCGAGCAGTTGGGCGCGAATGACGGCGCCGCTCGGGTCGTACAGGTACGCCGAGACGTCGCCGACGGGCACGTCAGCGTCGGGTTCGCTCGCGGTGAGTTCGACCGGGGTTTCACCGAGAACGAGTGCGCTTCGGCGAATTCCCGGTCGAGCCAGCGCGCCGGACCAGACCACGCACTCGACGGTGTCCCCCGAATCATCAACCCACTGCGCCTCCGCGTCGGCGGGCAACAGATCGTGTCCGATCGCGGGGGACAATTTGATGCCGCTGGGAACACGCGTGGCGATGTCGAACACCCAGTCCAGTGAGGGCGACCAGTCGGCCGGGTTGGACAGCCGTTTTTCGTTTGTCCGTCTCGCTGGGTCGAACCACAGCGCATCGAATCGCGTGATGTCGACACTTTCCGCTTCCGCGTGTTCGACCGTTGCGTTATCGAACGGCGCCAGATTGTAGGAGGCGATGGCGGCGGTCGACTCGTCTCTGTCGATCGCGACAACTCGGATTCCGAGTCCGGCTATAGCCAGCGCGTCGCCGCCGATTCCGCACCCGAGGTCGCCAACGGTAACGTCACCGAGCGCGCGAAAGCGGGCCGCGTGATGTGCGGCGACATCCAGCCGAGTCGCCTGTTGAAGCCCTGATTCGGTGAAAAACATGCGGGAAGCGAATTCACCAAACTTGGCAACAGCCTGCGACCGGAGGCGGCGTTGGCGCAGCACCACGCGGGTCATTTCCGGCGACACGCCACGGTCTCGCAGCGCGGACACCGCCTGGACAACGCTCTTCTTCGCGTCGAAGGGCGGCAGGCTCTCCAGTAGTGTCAACGCCTCGCTCGTGAACAGCAGTTCGGCGTCCGAGCGATCCATGGTTCCATTGTCGCAGTTCCGCCCAATTGGCACTCGCGTTTGGAGAGTGCTAATTCTGACGATAAACTAGAAACTGCACGCTACCGTGCAAATTCAACGTCCACAAAGGAAGAGGTCAACCGTGTCGGTCGCAATCAAACCGCTCGAAGATCGCATTGTCATTCAGCAGCTGGCTGCCGAGCAAGTCACTGCGTCGGGAATTGTCATTCCCGACTCGGCTAAAGAAAAGCCACAGGAGGGCGAAGTTGTCGCCGTCGGCCCCGGCCGCATCGACGACAACGGAAATCGCGTTCCCCTCGACCTCGCCGTCGGCGACGTCGTGCTGTACTCGAAGTACGGCGGAACCGAAGTCAAGTACGGCGGGGTGGAATACCTCGTTCTGTCGGCTCGGGACGTCCTCGCGATCGTCCAGCGATAACGCCCATCATTCAACGGCTCCCGCGCCCTGCGTGGGAGCCGTTGGTGCGTCGCCGCTAGGCTGACGAGGTGCGCACCTCCCAACAAGCCAGTGGTGTTGCCGCCGGTATCGGCTCGTATTTCCTGTGGGGCCTATTCCCGCTGTATTTCGTCACGCTCGGTAGC
>JBIIFF010000019.1:0-19844 GCA_044237445.1 Microbacteriaceae bacterium
GTTGCCGCGAGGCAGCGGGCTGTGGCGCAGCTTGGTAGCGCACTTGACTGGGGGTCAAGGGGTCGCAGGTTCAAATCCTGTCAGCCCGACGTAATGGACAAAGACCGCATTCGTGCGGTCTTTGTCCATTACTCGGGTCTTCCAGTCGGTCCCCGCAGCCCGACCATACTGAGCCGGTTGCCAGAATAACGTGTGCTTTTGCCGCGCCACATAGACTCATCGTGTGAGCACGGAGGACGATGCACTGGCCGCCCTCGACGAGGCACGTGTCGTTCTCGGTTTGGCCCGCACGCAACTCGTCAAACTCTCTCCGCCGTCAGAACAGCTCGCAGAGTTAATTGTTCCGAATAGATTCCTCGGAATCCGGCGCAGTGGTCGTTTGAGGCGGCGTGGAGAGGTGTGGCGCCTCGGGATTTTCCTTATGGATGCTGACGGCAACCTTTTCCGGGCGGGGGAGACCGTGCGGGCGGAGAATATGCCACATACCGACCACAATTCGGCCTACAAGGCGGAACGTCGCGAAATTGCGTACTTAGCTTTTCGGGCGGGATACTCGCCCGGTGCCGTGGTCAACTTCAGGGCAGAACGGATTGACGTCGATGCTGATTCGCTGTCCAACCCGACTGGCCCATTGTTTGTGCGGGGGCGCGACGTCGCAGTACGCTGGCGCATCGGCGCTCCCGATGTCGAAGCCGTCTTGCTCAAGGATTACGTGGCCGAGCGACTGGACCTACTGCTCAACCCACCGGCGGGGTCCACCGACTAAATTCCTTTGTTCTGAGTCGTTGCTGGAACTCCCGACCCGAAACAACCCGGTCGTAGCCCTCTAGCGCCCTTGCGGGCGAATCGACCGGGTGGGCTGTGCGTTTCGGCTTCCGCGGAAGTTGTTCGCGGATTGGCCGGGGCGTTCCCCCACTTTGCCGGTAGCAGCGGGACGACCGGAACGGTCTCGCTGTGAACGCGTGCGCTGTCCGTTTGCACCGTTCGATTGTCCTCGCCCACCCTGCTGCGGTGCCACGCGCGGTGCTGGCTTGACGTACTCGGCCACCTCGCCGATCAGTTTGACGACCGCAGGAGAATCCGCGGTCACCGCCTGAGGTGTGACGGTGATTGACGCCTTGCGAAGCAGCGCCGCGAGGTCCTTTTTCTGCGTTGGCAGGCAAATTGTGACAACGTCACCCTCTGAACCAGCACGGGCAGTTCGACCCGAACGGTGCAGGTACGCCTTGTGTTCCATGGGCGGGTCGACGTGGATGACGAGTTCGATGTCGTCAACGTGCACGCCACGGGCTGCGACATCGGTCGCAACGAGAACCTTGACGCGCCCCGAACTGAACGCCTCAAGGTTCCGATCGCGCTGAGGCTGCGACAGGTTTCCGTGTAGGTCAACGGCGGGGATTCCCGCTTCGATCAGGACCTTGGCGAGTTTCTTTGCGTGATGTTTGGTGCGCATGAACAGGACGCGGCGTCCGGTCCCTGATGCGAGAGCCTTGATGAGGGCGTTCTTGCGGTCAACGTCGTCGACCTCGAAAACGTGGTGGGTCATCGCGGCAACGTGAGAGTTCGCCTCGTCGACCGAGTGCAGAACCTCGTTCTGCAGGAATTTGTTGACGAGTTTGTCAACTCCGTTGTCGAGCGTGGCACTGAAGAGCATTCGCTGTCCGCCGGCCGGCGTCGCCGACAGAATCCGAGTCACAATCGGTAGGAAACCGAGGTCGGCCATGTGGTCGGCCTCATCGAGGACCGTCACTTCGACGGCACTGAGGTGAACGAAGCCCTGCTTCATCAGGTCTTCGAGGCGACCGGGAGTGGCGACAACAATGTCGACGCCTTCCTTCAAGGTCGCGACCTGACGGTTCTGCGAGATGCCACCAAAGATGGTCATCGACCGCAACCCGTAGGCGTCCGCGAGTGGCTGAAGAGCAGCCGCGATTTGAGTCGCGAGTTCGCGCGTCGGCGCAAGAATGAGGCCGAGCGGATACCCGGCGCGGCGCTTTCCGCCAGCGAGTTCGGTGCCAAGGCGCGCGATCATCGGGATGGCGAAGGCGAGAGTCTTACCCGAGCCGGTTTTGCCTCGACCGAGCACGTCGCGACCCGCGAGAGTGTCGGGCAGGGTGTCGACCTGGATGGGGAAGGGGGTTTCTTTGCCGTCTTTCGCGAGGACCGCGACGAGAGGGGCGGGCACGCCGAGCGTGCTGAAGGTGTGAGTAGTCACAGTGGTACCAGTTTCAAATGGTGACCGATCGGGCACGAGCGTGCTCGGTCAATCTAGTGGGCGAGCGTGCCGAGTGGCACAGTCGTTCGCCGAAGAAAAGATGTCAACCGCCGGGCGGTGAGGGATGCGTTATTCGACGCACACATCGAAAAGTCTCGAGTGCAGTGATTCCAGTGTACCTCGCGAACTGTTACGGCCCGAGCAGAGCGTACATTTCGGCAATTTCGGCGGTCTGTCCCGCAACAATTGCGGTGCCGAGTGCCGCCACATCGTCGTTCGCCGTGGTTGCCAACACGTCGTTGGCCATGGCGATGGCGCCGTCGTGATGCTGGATCATGTGTGTCAGGAAGAGCGCGTCGAACTCGGCACCGGTTGCCTGTTCAAGCGCGGCCATGTCGGCGTCGCTGACAAGGCCCGGCATCGACATTCCGTGCGCTCCGTGACCGCCCTCCATCGCGCCCGCCGCCGCGAGCCACGCGGTCATCGCGTCAATTTCTGGTTGCTGAGCGCCTTTGATTCGCGCGGCGAGGTCGAGAATGGCAGGAGTCGTGGTGTTGGACTCAGCGAGTGTTGCGAGTTCGACCGCCTGCGAGTGATGCGGGATCATCATCTGCGCAAACATGACGTCGTTTGCATCGAACGGCTGCGCGAACTGAGGTGCCGCAGATTCCGTAATCGGCGCGGGGAGCTCTCCGCTCGGGCTGGGAGAACCAAACATTCCGTTAGTGCAACCGCCCAAAACCAGGACGAGGGAACCGACGAGAGCCAACGGTGCAAATAACTTAGACATGTCTCTATCGTAATCTCGCCGCGTCCGCGGGTTGTTCAGCACGCTCAACGATTCGGATGACATTCACACCCGAACGGCGGCTCGATAGGCTGGGGTCAACACAACTCAGGAGGGTCATCTCGTGCCACGCGTTCCCAACGAGTCCGAGGTGGCGGACGACTGGTCGGCGAAAATCGCCGTCGCAGAAGAACTCGTCCCACTCATCGGACGACTGTATCGCGACAACGGGATCGTTCTCTCGGTCCATGGCCGAAGCCTGCTCAATCTTTCTCCCATCGACATCGTGCGAATTCACCGCTTCGCGCGACACGTTGACGGACACGCGCTGGACATCGAATTCACTGCTCGGCTGATCCGATCGACCATTGCGCTGAATCCGGGAACCGCATCCATTGACGTTGCGCGAATGAACTCCGCCTTTCGCGCGTCGGGCGCGACCGACCTCGAGTCGTATGTCGGCAGTGAACTTGCCGACATTGCCAATCGTCACGCTGAAAACGTAGCCCCCGGCCGTGACGTTGTCCTCTACGGCTTCGGTCGTATCGGCCGACTCGTGGCTCGAATCTTGCTGTCACGTTCTTCGGACAACGGGGGGTTAACTCTGCGCGCCATCGTTGTTCGCCGCGGTGGCGCCAAAGACCTGGAAAAGCGCGCGAGCCTCTTGCGACGCGACTCCGTTCACGGACCCTTCAACGGTTCCATCACGGTCGATGAGTCCACTAATCGAATTGTCGCCAACGGGACGTCCATCCAGGTCATTTACGCGAACGACCCGGCCGCGATTGACTACACCGAGTTCGGTATCGCTAACGCCGTCGTTGTCGATAACACGGGGCGATGGCGCGACGAGGAAGGACTTCACCAGCACCTCGAATCCGCCGGGGTCGATCGCGTGTTACTCACGGCGCCGGGGAAGGGGTCGTTGAAGAACATTGTCTACGGAATCAACGACAGCACCATCGACGATACGGATCGTGTCATCACCGCGGCGTCCTGCACAACCAACGCCATCACGCCTGTGTTGAAGGTAATCAATGACACCTACGGAGTTGCGTACGGTCACGTCGAGACCGTTCACTCGTTTACCAACGACCAAAACCTCATCGACAATTTCCATGACGGCGACCGACGCGGGCGTTCCGCAGTTCTCAATATGGTCATCACCGAGACGGGGGCGGCGAGTGCGGTAGCGAAAGCGCTGCCTGAGTTAGCCGGAAAACTCACGGGCAATGCGATTCGAGTTCCAACACCGAACGTCTCGCTCGCCATTCTCAATCTCACACTTGACCGAGCCGTGACGACGGACGATCTCAATGCGTTTTTGCGCGATGTGTCGCTCAACTCCGACCTGCGTCAGCAGATTGACTACATTGAATCGGCGGAGGTCGTGTCAACCGACTTTCTCGGTTCCCGTCGCGCGGGAATCGTCGACGGATTAGCCACGAAAACGAGCGGAAACCATGCCGTTGTGTACGTCTGGTACGACAACGAATATGGATACAGTCACCAGGTCGTCCGTGTGTTGGAAAAAATGGGGGGAGTCATGCGCCCGTCATTCCCGTCACGCCGAGGGAACGTCTGACCCGTTGATCGGGACGAGCACTTCGTTTCGGCGCAAAAATCCTGGTTTCCACGGTGGGTCGTAGCGCGCGAACAGTGTCGTACCAGCGGGAGCGATTCCCCATTCTGACAGTTGGCGAACAAGTTGCGATTCGTACCCGCGCGCCCGTGGTGTGTTCCAGCCTCCCGAAAATCGAACTGCGGCAACCGTGAGAGTCGGGACGACGTGTGTTGTGACGCCCGGCCTCACGGGGTCGGGCACGTGCGTGGTGCCGTGCGGAAGGACGAACGAGATGACATGGGATGAGTCCGACGTCGCCTCATGGAATACCGGCGCTGTCATCGCCAATTGTGTGTTGTCGCTGTTTTCGCCAGAGATGTACCCGACGAGCGGACGGAACCCGACGCTGGGGGCGGATTCGAACGTCCCCGATATGGAAACGCTGGCGAGAACGTGCTCGGCGTACTGGCGAAATTCCACGTTGCCGCGTCGCGCCACCAGTCGGAACGACGCTTCCTCGGTCACGGCGTCACCGCCAGGGCTTCGGCGGTCGATATCACCCGGGCGAACTCACCCGCCAGACTTGCGCCATTGATTCGAGCGACCTCGTCGGCCGAGACGGTCTGACCCGCCGAGTCAGTGCGGTCGTGTGTGTGCGTCGCGTCGAGGACAAAGTCCACCGCGTACCCCAAATTGTCCGCCATGCGCGCCGTGGTGGAACAGCAGTGATCGGTCGTGATTCCACAAATCGTCACTGTCGTCACCCCGTTCGTGCTCAGCCACTCGTGAAGATCGGGTGTCCCGTAAAAAGCAGAGTTGGTGTTCTTTGTGACGAGCAGGTCGTGGTGGCCATCGACCCCAGGCTTGAATTCGTTGCCCGGCTGGCCCGGTGCGAGCGGTGAATCGGGGGAGCGCGAGTCATGCCGAACGAGGACAATCGGGCGGGCGGCCGCTCGCCAATGAGCGAGAAGTGCTCGGATGTTGTCTTCGCACCGAGGATTGTTCCGCGGACCAAACAGGGAATCGTCGAATCCAACTTGAGCGTCAACCACGATGAGAGCGTTAGTCATAGGTTTACCGTACCGCCGTCGACCCCAGCGGGGAACTCCCTCGCGAAACAATTGAGCGGCTCTGCTGGGGTCCGGCGGCACCCCGACGGGTAGACTCACACAATGGTACGCACGGGACTCGACCGCATCTGGACTGTTCCGAACGTGATTTCCTTTGTTCGGCTTATGACAGTTCCCATCTTCTTTTGGCTTCTGGTGTCTGGAGACTTTTACTGGGCACTCGTTGTTCTGCTCTTCGCGTCAACCAGTGATTTCATCGACGGATTGATCGCCCGAAAGTTCAACCAAATTACTCGTCTCGGGATGTACCTCGACCCGATTTCCGACCGCTTGTTTATCGCTGCGAGCGTGCTCGCCCTCGTCATCCGCGACATGATCCCGGTCGCGTTGGTGGCGGCGATTGTCGCGCGCGATGTGCTGCTTCTTGTAGTCTTTCTCGCCCGCAAGCTTCGAATCCGCGACGCTCCTCGCGTGACGTTTGTCGGGAAAACCGGAACCTTCGTCCTCTTCGTTGCCTTCCCCGTGATTGTTCTGGGGGAGGTCTGGCCCGACTTCGTCCTGCCGCTCGGAACAATCGGCTGGGTTCTGGGTGTCGCCGGCGGCGTGATTTATTGGGTGGCGGGTGTCGGCTACCTGCGCGAGTTGATGCGGACAAATCCCAGTAGCACAACACGTGCGACTGTCTTGTAGAATTGCCCGAAAGGAGGGCCCGTGAGCGACGACGATGACAACAGGTCAAGCACCGAACACCTCGGTGATGACTTCGCCCGTCGACTCGCTGACCTCGAGGCGACCACCTCTGATGACGAACAGGCGGCGATCGCCGCGTTGCCATCGGGGAGCGCTCTGCTAATTGTCCGTCGCGGTCCAACGGTCGGGGCCCGCTTCCTCCTGGACATTCCCCTCACCGTGGCCGGTCGGCATCCGGATGCGGATATTTTCCTCGACGATGTGACGGTGTCTCGCCGCCACGCCGAGATTTCGCGGGACGGAGTCACGTTCACCGTACGCGATCTTGATTCGTTGAACGGTACGTACCTCGACGGAGAGCGAGCCTCCGAAGGTGCCTTGTCGGATGGCTCTGAGATTCAAATCGGAAAATACCGCATGACGTTTTACCCGTCACGCCACGACATTCCCGCGGGTTCGTAAACGATGGTCGCACAGAAGTCCGGTAATGCGCCGGGAGGGCTGACGATCGGCCAGGTACTCCAACAACTCCGAATTCAGTTTCCTGACTTGTCAAGTTCCAAACTTCGATTCCTCGGTGACAACGGGCTGGTGAACCCCGAGCGACTCGAGAGCGGGTATCGCTCATACAGCAACGCCGACGTTCATCGCATCCGCATCATCCTGGGTCTGCAGCGGGACTACTATCTTCCGCTCAAACAGATCGAGCGGGTTCTGGCGGACATCGATGCGGGTAAAGCGCCAAGCCTGCCGGGCGGTGCAACCATTTCAGTCGATTCAATTCTGTCGCTTGAGGTTCGTTTCACACGGTCGGAAATGCTGGCGTCTGCCGGCGCGTCCAAAGCGCTTCTGGATGACGCAATTTCGATGGGACTCCTTCCGGCGGCAGAGATCTACGGTGACGATTCACTCAAGACCCTGACCGCATTAGTGCAACTTCATTCCGCGGGCATCGAACCGCGACACCTTCGCGGTCTTCGGACCCAGGCCGAAAAAGACGCGGTGATTGTTCACACTTCGGTCCTTCCGATTGTGAAAAGCGCGAGTAGAGTGAGCAAACAGAAAGCCGTGGACGTTGCTCGAGAAATCGCTACCAATTTGGAACAAGTGCGGCTCACGGTCATGATGCGCTCGATTGACGACCTCATCGGATAAGTACGACACGCCGAGCGCACGTTCGCGGCGTTGAACAGCGGGTGATGGCTAGGTTGGTAAACGTTAACGTTCAGCAAAACAGTGAAGGTTGGTTTGAACATGAGTGAACTCTCGAACTTCCCAGCGGAACCCGCCGAGGGATATCGCGGAGCGACCGCAGCGTCAGCAGCCGGCATCACCTATCGACAACTCGATTACTGGGCACGAACCGAACTCGTTGCGCCGACGGTGCAGTCCGCACAGGGATCTGGTTCGCAGCGGCTCTACTCGTTTCGGGACATCTTGGTCCTCAAACTCGTTAAAAGCCTGTTGGAGACCGGAATCTCGTTGCAACAAATTCGAATTGCCGTCGACCAACTTCACGCCGAAGGAATCGACGACCTGGCTGGAACAACGCTGATGAGCGACGGAGCGTCGGTCTACCTGTGCACGTCGAGCGACGAGGTCATCGACTTGGTGAACAGGGGACAGGGAGTTTTTGGAATCGCGGTTGGGGCGATTCTTCGCGAGGTGGAAACAAACCTCGTCAACATCGACGCCGTCCGCGCGAGCGACGTGGTGGACGACCTTGCGGCGAAACGGGCGTCTCGCGCCTCTTAGGCCCGAACGTTTTCTGGTCCAACGAGGACTTTGGCGAGCAAGCGGTCGAAGTAATGGGCAACGGTTTGTGCTTGCTCGCCAGGCCAACGGTGGATCGGCACGGCCGCACCCGTTGATTGCTGCAGAGTCAGGGTCTCGTCGAGTACCGGCTCCAGGATGTGGTCGCCGAACAGTTGCTTCATTTCCGCGAGCCGAAACGTGTGTTCTGGGCTGTCAGGGCGATACCGGTTGATGATGACACCAGCGGTTCGCAGTCGAGGCGACATCTTCAAGCGCATCGCGTGGAGCGCCAATAGTGTCCTGTGGACAGCCGTGACCGAGAAAAGACCAGGCTCGGCGATGATGACGACGGAGTCCGCAGCGGTCCACGCGGTTTGCGTCAAGCCGTTGAACGAGGGCGGGCAGTCGATGAGAACGAGGTCGTACTGGCTTTCGATCGTCGCGAGAGCCTCCTCCAATTTCCACAGGTCTTGTTTGGTGGGCGCTGGCTTGTCGTGGGATGACACCGACGGGGACCCCATCAAAATGTGGACCGGTACGTCGTCGGGGCCGCTCCATGAACTTGGGACGACCGCTTGTCGCACGACGGAGGCGGAGGAGTTGGTCAGGACCGAGTCAATCGAGTAGCCGTGCGATGAACGCGAGGCGAGAGCAGACGAGACGTCGGATTGAGGGTCCATGTCGATGACGAGGGTTCGCAGCCCCTTCGCGAATGCAGCCGATGCCAAACCCAGGGTGACGGTTGTCTTTCCGACACCGCCCTTGAGGGAACTGACACAAATTACCTGCACAAGCACAACTCTAGCCGTCAAGTAGTCTGGAACTCGTAGGCACGAAAACGATTCATGGGCAAACTAGAGGGTGAACTGTGTTCGCAACGATTCGGGTCACCAACCGCGGTGAAAACGCCATTCGCGCCTTCCGAGCAGCGTTCGAAATGGGCGACCTGCTCGTGGTTCTGCCCTAGCCCCGCAACGCTGTCGCGCTTGTCGGATAGACTGGTTGAATACGTGAGCAACGAAATGAGGAGTCTTTGTGGTTGAACGCAAGCGACCCAGCATCGCGAGAAAATTGAAAGAGGACGCGAGCGCACCCGCCGTCGACGATGCGGCCGTGCCCGCGGTCGACGATGCGGCCGCCATCCCCGACGCGGTGATTGACGGAGTTTCCATCGACGTCCCGGTGTCGGCGGAGGCCTCCCTACTCGTTTCGGCGACGACGGACCCCGAAGCGATGTACTCGAGGCGCCACACGGGTGTGTCGAGTACCCCCGAGCCGTCGTCAATGTTGACGGATGACCGGCTTCTGGACATGAAAGAAAAACTGGAAGCGCCGGTTGGTTGGTACCAACGAGCCATCTACGAATTGACCTTCCACACCGTCAATCTTGGCGATTCTCGACGCGCGCGCGCGCGCAAGGTGTTGATTTCGCGAATCACGACGCCGTTCAACGGGGACACCCGTTACGTTCCGATCCTCACCCGAAAGGGTGGTGTTGGAAAGACCACCACGACCACGCTCTTGGGTATGGCGCTGGCACAACATCGCGAAGATCGCGTGATTGCGATCGATGCGAACCCCGATCGAGGAACCCTCGCCGAACGCATCCCGCGCGAAACAAAAAACACGATTCGCAGCGTTGTGGCCAAAGCGCCATCAATTGGGTCCTTCACCGATTTCACTGAGTTCATCAGTCGCGACGTCACTCGTCTTCACGTGTTGGCATCCGACCCCGACCCCACTCTCGCCGACGCATTTGACGAATATGACTACAACGTTGTTGCGGATGTCGCGTCGCGCTACTACTCGTTGATACTCACCGACTGCGGGACAGGAATTGTTCACTCGGTCATGAAGCCGATCCTGTCGCGCGCCAACTCGCTCGTCATCGTGTCCGGAGGCTCAATTGACGAAGCTCGATTGGCATCGGAAACGCTGTCGTGGCTCGAATCCAACGGATACGCCGATGTCGTTCGCAACTCGGTGGTTGCGTTGAACACCGCCACCCAGGGAACGATGCTCGTCAAACTCGACGAGATTGAGAATCACTTCCGTTCACGAGTTCGCGAAGTGGTCCGAATTCCCTACGACTCTCATATCGCTGCGGGCTCGGTCATCACGTGGTCCAAGCTCAACAAGATAACGCGTGATGCCGCCGAAATGCTCGCGGCGTTTGTTGTTGAGGGAATGCCTTCGACCGAGTAATGACGGTTCGTGAGATTCGCCTCTTTGGCGATCCCATCTTGCGTAGCACCGCTGATCCGGTTACTCGGTTTGACCAGTCGGTCGTTTCCCTCGTGAACGACCTCGTGGATACCGTCACGATTGCTGGGCGCGCGGGCGTCGCCGCCAACCAGATTGGTGTCGGGCTTCGCGCGTTTAGCGTCAACATCGACGGTGACGTCAGCTACGTGATCAACCCCGTGCTGGACGAAGTCCGCGGAGATCCCGTGCTTACTGACGAGGGTTGCCTCTCAGTTCCGGGGTACACCTTTCCGCGGTCCCGCTACCCGTGGGCTCGCGTGAGCGGCGTGGATGTCAACGGCGACCCGGTCGTGATTGAGGGCGGGGGATTACTGGCCCAAGCCATTCAACACGAGGTCGACCACCTCAACGGTTTGCTCTACATCGAAGGACTCGACCCGGACGTCAAGCGTCTCGCGATGCGCGAAATTCGCGCGGCAGAGTGGTTTCGGTCCTAGCCGACGAACTAGACGCCGACTGTCAACCCCAAACTTCACGTCGCTCACAACTGATGGCTAGGCTGAAGGCGTGTTTTATTGGCTCGTTAAAAATCTGATCCTCGGCCCGATCCTGATTCGGGTCTTTCGGCCGTGGGTGAAAGGTCTGGACAACCTGCCCGCAACCGGTTCCGCAATCCTCGCCAGCAATCACCTTTCGTTCATCGACTCGGTGTTCCTCCCGCTGGTGCTCAAGCGACCGGTGGTGTTTTTGGCGAAGTCGGAATACTTCACGGGGAAAGGCATCAAAGGTCTACTCGTTCGCTGGTTTTTCACCGCCTCCGGCCAATTGCCCATCGACCGATCGGGCGGCAAGGCGAGCGAAGACGCGCTGAACACGGGCATCGCCGTCCTCGCGACGGGAAAACTGTTGGGAATCTATCCCGAAGGAACTCGAAGCCCCGATGGGAAAATGTACCGAGGGCGAACCGGCATCGCGCGGATGGCGCTTGAGGCAAAAGTACCTGTGATTCCCGTCGCAATGATTGATACCGAGAAGGCAATGCCGATCGGGGCGCGCTTGCCGAAAGTCCAGCGGATTGGAGTCGTGTTCGGGCGGCCACTCGAGTTTTCGCGTTTTGAGGGTTACGAAAATGACCGGTTCGTGTTGCGCGCCATCACGGACGAAATCATGCACGAACTACTCGGATTGTCGGGCCAGGAATACGTCGATCAATACGCCAGCAGCCGACGACCCCGCGTTGTCCCGTCGTCGCAGTAGGTAGGCTGGTATTTCTGATGACAAAAGGACGAGCGTGACTGAGTCGAACGTTACCGTGGCCCCAGGGGTTCTCGACGGTCTTGATGCGTGGCGGGATTTGCCCATCAAACAACAACCCGATTGGGGCGATGCCGAGGCGGTATCGCGTGTCACCGCGGAATTGTCGAAACTACCGCCGCTCGTGTTCGCTGGCGAAGTCGACCAACTGAAAGACCGCCTCGCCCAGGTTGCGGCCGGAAATGCCTTTTTGTTGCAGGGCGGAGATTGCGCCGAAACCTTCGATGGGGCTACGGCCGACCGAATTCGAAATCGGGTCAAAACCATTCTGCAGATGGCTGTCGTCCTCACCTACGCTGCGGCGATGCCGATTGTCAAGATGGGACGCATGGCTGGGCAATTCGCAAAGCCTCGTTCCAGCGACCACGAAACGCGCGACGGAGTGACGCTACCGGCGTATCGGGGTGACATCGTGAACGGCTACGAATTCACAGCCGAGTCGCGGCAGGCTGACCCCAAACGCATTCTTCAGGGCTACCACACGGCAGCGTCCACTCTCAATTTGATTCGCGCCTTTACCCAGGGTGGTTTCGCCGATTTGCGCGAGGTCCACTCGTGGAACCGTGGTTTTGCCGAGAACCCCGCAAACAAACGGTACGAAACAGTCGCCAGGGAAATCGATCGAGCCATCAAATTCATGGCTGCGGCGGGGGCTGACTTCGACTCCCTCAAGCGGGTCGAGTTCTATTCATCACACGAGGGACTCTTGATGGATTACGAACGCCCGATGACACGAATTGACTCGCGAACCGGTAACCCGTACAACACCTCCGCCCACTTCGTGTGGATCGGGGAGCGCACCCGCGACCTCGATGGTGCCCATATCGACTTCTTCTCGCGCATTTCGAATCCCATCGGCATCAAACTTGGACCGTCGACAACGCCTGAAATGGTGCATCGCCTCATTGACATCCTCGACCCGCAGCGAACGCCGGGGCGTCTGACATTCATCACTCGGATGGGATCTGGCGTCATCAGAGACGTACTGCCACCCCTGCTGGCCGCGGTTAAAGAAAGCGACGCACTGCCGGTGTGGGTCTCGGACCCGATGCACGGGAACGGGATCACCACTCCGAATGGTTACAAGACGCGACGTTTCGACGACGTCGTGGACGAGGTGAAAGGCTTCTTCGAGGCTCACCGTCAGGTCGACACGTTCCCCGGCGGAATCCACGTCGAATTGACCGGTGATGATGTCACGGAATGTCTGGGTGGATCCGAAATGATTGACGAGGAGACGCTGGCGTCACGGTACGAATCGTTGTGTGATCCGCGCCTCAACCACAAACAGTCGCTAGAACTTGCATTCCTGGTTGCGGAAGAGCTCGCCGCGCGCGACTGACCCGTGACACCCGCATTTATCTCCGGTTTGTTGCTGGGGCTCTCCCTCATCATCGCAATCGGCGCCCAAAACGCTTTCGTCCTTCGTCAGGGACTCACGGGCAGATTCGTGCTCCCCGTCGCGCTGGTGTCCGCACTTCTCGACGCAACCCTTATTGTTCTGGGCGTCGCGGGGCTTGGCGCACTCCTCGAATCGGTTCCGTTCCTGCTCGGGTTGGTCCGATGGCTGGGAGCGGGGTATCTCGTCTGGTTCGGAATCGCGTCGTTGCGTCGCGCTCGATCGGATCAATCCATGTCGGTTTCGGGTACCGGTCCCGCGACGCTCGCGTCGGTGTTGTTGTCAACGGCCACCTTTTCGTTACTCAACCCGCACGTCTATCTCGACACCGTTGTATTCCTGGGCGCATTCGCAGCCCAATTCGGCGACAGCCGTTGGTGGTTCGCGCTGGGCGCGTGCCTCGCGAGCATCGTGTGGTTCTTCAGCCTGGCTTACGGTGCAAAGGCTCTGTCGCGATACGTCACGCGTCCACGCTTCTGGAAAATCCTCGACTCAACAATTGCGGTCTTTATGTTCGCGCTAGCAATTGCCCTGATTGTCGCTCCGCTTGGGGGTTAGCTAAATCGTCCCCGCTAGCGTGACGGATGACCCTTTCGGAATCAGTGTTCCTTCGTCCGGATCGGTTGACTCTGCGGTGGCCCAACTTTGAGCCCAGTGTCGTTTCGGAATGTCCGTAACGACGACGACATCGAAGCCTAATTCCTCGAGTGCATTGAGCGCGGCGGCAATTGTCATGCCCGTGATGGACGGTATGGCGATGAGTTCGGGCCCTTTCGACACAACGAGAGACACGGAACCTCCGGGACGCAGAACGCCGTTGGTCGAGGTCACCGAAATCACGCGACCGAGGGGAATCGACGACGAGAATTCCTCGACGGGTTTCCCCTTCACCGTGAGGTCGACGGTTGCCAGAGTTGCGGTGGCCTGTTCGATTGTCATCCCCTTGACACTGGGGACTGTTCCCACGGACTCCGTCACAATCACCGACTCCCCGGCGTAGACGGTGTCACCCACCGCAATGGGTGCGCCATCGGCGGTCGTTACGGAAATCACGGTGCCCGCGACTAACGTGGCGTGGAATTCTTTGGCGGTGTCCACGACGGCGATGCCGAGCTTGGCGAGTTGAGACGAAAAATCGACCGTCGTAATTCCGTCGAAGTTCGGGAATTCGATGGGTTCAGGCCCGAGAGAAACAACAAGGTGGACTTCCGTGCCTTTGGGCATTCCCGCCGTGATTTCGGGCGACGTTGTGATGACGAGACCCGCGGCGATCTCGGTGTTGTAGGCCTCGGTGTTGGGCGGCACAACGACAAAGCCGGCCGAGGTGAGCGCCGCGGATGCCGCTTCTTCGGTCATGCCCAGCACGGTGGCACTCGCGGTGACGGAACCCGGTCCGGCGAAGAACCACCACACCGAGCCGGCCCCGCCGAAAAGGAGAACCGCCGCGAGAACAATCGCCCCGACGCGACGGCTGCGCCGAGAATCGCGACTGGTTTGGGGAGCGTCGTTAGGGTCGCTTGCACCGGCGGCGCGCGCGGTCTGCAATCGGGGCAGCGCCTGTTGAGTTTCCCGTGAGTCTTCGATGCTCTCGGAGGGACGTGCGGAATCGATGACCCGAGTGGGTGCTTCCGTCGTGGAATCGAGGCGCCGAAGGGCATGCGTCAAGGCATCGAGCATGGTGCGCGCATCGATCGGGCGGTCGGCTGGTTCTTTGTGAGTCGCCCACTGAATGACGTCGTCAACCGCACGGCTCACGGTGGGATTGAGTTCGGCGGCAAACGGCATCGGTTGCTGAGCATGCTGAACAGCAACCTGCATTGGGGTATCGCCAACGAACGGTTGTCGACCGGTCAGCATTTCGTACAACATGATGCCCACCGAATACAAATCGCTGCGATTGTCCGCCGTTGTGCGTGTTAGTAGTTCGGGGGCGATGTACGCGACCGTGCCCAACAACGATTTGCCGGTGTCGGTCGCGTTGTTGACGGGTCGGGCGAGACCGAAGTCGCCGATTTTGATACGTCCATCATTGACGAGGATGACGTTTTCCGGTTTGACATCTCGGTGCAAAATTCCTTCGCGGTGAGCGACGGACAGTCCCTGGAGGACTGCCGTAGCGATGTCGAGCGATTGTTCGACCGTCAAGGTGCCGAAATCGTTGAGAAGATCGCGCAGCGTCATCCCGGGCAGGTATTCCATGACCAAATACAGGGTGTCGTCCACGTGGCCCTGATCGAAGACGGACATGATGTTGGGATGGGCTAGCCGAGCGGTGTGCCGCGCTTCACGAATGAAACGCGCCGCATAATCGGTGTCATCGGCAAGGTGGTCGTGCATGATTTTGATCGCGACAAGCCGTTCGAGTCGAATGTCCTGAGCGAGATAAACCTTAGCCATGCCCCCACGGGCGATTCGCGATTCAATCCGATACCGGTCGTCAAGGACGGTTCCGACCAGTCGGTCATTCGAGTCGGTCGCCATGGGTTCCAGTGTATGTCGGTGGAATACCGTCACCGCGTAAGAGTTCGGAGGTGTCCTAGGTGAGTTCGAAAAGCCAGTTCCACGCACTCACTTCCCACTTGGCGTAGGCGTCAGGAAAGGCACTTCGTTGAACCGCCTGGGCCGCGTCCGTGAGTGTCATGTGTTGCCAGCGCGTGATGTCCAACAATCCGGGGTTCGAGCCGGGTGTGGGCGAGTTCGGTCCGCCGAAAAATGCGCGCGCAGCATATCGAGGATCGCGGATTTGGCTGACGGACCCCCAACCCGATGACGGGCGTTGCTGGAAGAGGCCGATGGAATCTCGGTCGCCGTAGTCGATGTTTGCCAGGTTCGACTCTTGCGCTGCTGTCGCCAAGGCAATGACAATCCCGTAGTTAGAGATACCCATCTCGCGTCCAACCTGGATAATGATGCGCGCATTGGTGGCCATGTCGGGCGTGAGCGGAGTGACACTCGCGCCATCCAATCCCTGATTGACGTCATTCGCACGCCCCCCGGGCTCAAGCAGGGGACTGCGGCGCAGTTCCGGCATTCGAGCTGAACTTTCGGCTGCTGGCTCTCGGTGTTGTTTGCTCACGACGAGTACCTGACCCTCGTGCACGGACGTCTGCCACGAGAGTCCGTTGAGCGCGAGCAAAGCAGCCGTGGGAATGCCGTGCATCTGGGCGATTGACGTGAGACTCTCGCCCTCGACGACGGTGTGATCCTGGTGCCCCAAAATGCTGGTGGCGTCCATCAATTCTTCGGGAGTCGGTTCGGGCGGGACCGGTGGTTGCTGAGTCGGATCTAGCGCGGGTAACGACGACGCTCCCGCAACCCACGAGGCGGTGGCCGCAGCGAAAATCGGAAGCGCGCTGGTTACCGCCACAACGAGCCGGCGGCGGGTGCGCCTCGAACTCGGTTCGATCTGGGGGCTGAGTCCGCCGAAGATGGATGACGACGAATCCCGCGGAGTGTCTTCGTTCATGCCACCCCCTTTGCCGACACCTTTATTGTCGCGGTGGGGGAGCCTAAAACGGCTTAGGCGGGCGAGGTGTGTCCGGCGGACCGCTAAACGTTGCGAACCGTGATGGCGTCGACGAGCGAACGCAGTTCGAGCTCGACGGACGCATCAACACCAAGTTCGATCAGTGCGCTGAGTGACTCGTCCCGCGACAGTGCGATGAGTTCCTCCGTCTTGGCCACGGCGCCCGTCGAATGAAGTTTCGCTCGCAGCGCGGCAATTTGGTCGGAATCCAATTTCGCATCGCCGATCAGTTCGTCGAACACGGCACGAGTCGGGGCGTCGGCGTTCTCGCGGGCGAAGGCAAGCATCACCGTCCGCTTGCCTTCTCGCAAATCATCGCCGGCGGGCTTCCCGGTCGTGGCTTCGTCGCCAAAAACGCCCAGCATGTCGTCGCGAAGTTGGAAAGCGAAACCGAGTGGTAGCGCGAATCGGCGAAACTTCGTCACGAGGACGTCGTCGGCACCTCCGATGATCGCTCCCAAGACAATCGGCTCTTCCACGCTGTACTTGGCCGATTTGTACATCACGACGCGTTGTGCCCGCGCCACGGCGTCGGAGTTCGCGATGGTGTGCCACGCAACGGAGTCGTGGTTGTCGAGAAACTGTCCGGCGGTGACATCGGAACGCATGACCCGCAATTCCTCCCGATACCGCGATGCGACATCGGGGGTCACTCCAATTGTTGCTCCGAAGAATTGGTCATCCGCCCAGGCGAGCAACAGATCGCCCAGCAGTACTGCGCTCGAAGTCCCGTAGTGGGGGGCGGAACCGGCGAATCCACCATCGCGGTGATGTTGCTCGAACTGGCGATGAGCCGAGGTCACTCCTCGACGAGTGTCGCTGTTGTCGATGATGTCGTCGTGGACGAGGGCGGCGGCGTGAAACAATTCGAGCCCGGTCGCCAGCGCCACCACACGGTCGAGGTCGGGCGATTCATCGGGTTCGACTGTCGGGTCGCCGTGTGTGACAGCGGCACGCCACCCCCAATATGCCAATCGGGCCCGGAACCTCTTGCCGCTCTGCAGGAATGTCTCAGCGACGTTGGTAAGTTCGTCGGCGTCGTGTGCGATGACCGGAAGCTCGTCGTGAGCCCGCGCAACGGTCTGGCGCAGAGACTCGGCCACTCGGTCAGTAAATGGTGTTTTGACAGTCACGGTTCCACACTAGCGAAGCACGCTTTAGACTGGAAAAGAGCAAAGGAGTTGACATGGCACTGTCCGAAGAAGAACGCCGCGTGCTTGCCGAGATGGAGCGACAGCTCACCGGGGTCACCGCGGATGTTGTGAGCGTCGCGCCACGTCGCGCCAATGTCACGCTCATCACGGTTGGCGTTTTGGTCTTGGTGGCCGGCATCGGTGTCTTGATTGCCGGCGTCGTTTCCCAGCTGCCCGTGGTGGGTGTGGCGGGGTTCGGCGTCATGGTTGTCGGAACACTGCTCACTCTCAATCGCAAGGGGGACGTACGTACCGAGTCTTCTCCTCGTCCGAAGTCGCCCCGATCCAAGATTGCTGATCGCTGGGATCGACGCATGGACGGCGAAATCTAGGCGCTCTCTCAACTAAACCCGGCTGCGGCCGGGTTTTTTTATGTGAACCCGCATCTGCGGCGCGGAAAAAATAATCGAAAATTTTGTATCAAAATGGAGCAGAATGGTGTGAAATGGAGTAAAGTGGAGCAATCGCCACGAACGCACCGAAGGGAGGCCGCCATGTTGCTCGGGACGTACGAACCCAAACTCGATGACAAAGGTCGCGTCTTTCTCCCCGCGAAGTTCCGTGAAGAATTCGCCGGCGGGATCGTAATGACCCGCGGTCAAGAGCGATGCATCTATGTGTTTCCCCGAGTGACGTTCCAGGGGCTTCTGGAATCCGCCTCGTCCGCACCGATCTCGAGCAAAGTCGCTCGTGACTATTCGCGACTGCTGCTCTCCGGCGGAAGCGATGACGTTCCCGACAAACAAAACCGCGTCATGATTCCGGGCCAATTGCGGGATTACGCGGGTCTCGGACGAGACCTCGTGGTTATCGGGGTGGGCAGTCGTGCCGAAATTTGGGCGGCCGATGCCTGGGCAACGTACTACGCGGAAAAAGAACAGGCCTACAGCGACACCGAGGAGGAGGTGATTCCGGGACTTTTCTAACCGTGGTGATGCGACTCCCCGCCGCCCCCTGACGTACTTCCCCACGGCAGGCAGCGGAAGGGAATCGGGTCATCACACCTCTCGGACAACGCCATGAACAAACAACCCCTCCACATTCCCGTTCTGCTCGACGAATGCCTCGACGCGCTCGCTCCGGCAATCGGGGGCGCGGGTGCTGTGGTCGTCGACGGAACTTTGGGGCTCGGTGGGCACACGGCGGAAATCCTGAACCGATATCCCCATGCCACCGTGGTCGGCATCGATCGCGACCCTCGTGCGTTGACGGTGGCGCGCGAACGCCTTCACGAATTCGGAGACCGTTTCGTCGGCGTGCACACCACCTATGACCGCATCGCGGATGCGCTCGCTTCGGCAAACCGTCGCACAGCAAACGGAATCCTGCTCGATCTCGGGGTGTCGTCCATGCAAATCGACGAAGCAGATCGCGGTTTCGCCTATTCGGTGGATGCGCCACTCGACATGCGAATGGACCAGTCCGGGGGAACGACAGCCGCCGAAATCCTGCGCGACTACACCGAAGGTGATCTGATTCGAATCTTCCGCGAGTACGGGGAAGAGAAACTGGCGCCACGCTATGCCCGCGCCATCGTTACCGCGCGCGCTGAAGCACCAATCACGCGTTCTGCTCGATTGGTTAGTGTCCTCAACGACGCGACGCCCTATGCGCTTCGGAACTCTGGCCACCCAGCGAAGCGTGTGTTCCAGGCACTTCGAATCGAAGTAAACGGCGAACTCGAGATTCTGCGCTCGGCCATCGACAATGCTCTTGCGGCACTCGCGGTGGGCGGTCGGCTGGTGGTGCTGTCATACCACTCTCTCGAAGACCGAATTGTGAAAGTTGCTTTCGCTGCCGCCAGCACGAGTGCCGCACCTCACGGACTGCCCATCGTCCCGATGGCTCTCCGGGCCGGCTACCGCCTCGTATTCTCCGGCGCGCGGAAAGCCAGCGCCCCGGAAGTCGCGCGAAACTCCCGTGCTGCCTCGGTCAAGTTCCGGGCAATTGAGCGATTGGACACTGCCGCATGAGCACCGCGACCTACCCAATGCCCACGCGGGCTGCGAGCGTTCACCGACCTCTGCAGAGTCCGCCACGACCGAACACCCATCTCTATCCGGTGCCACCCGCGGGGCCGCGGACTGTTTCTCCCCAATCGGGTCGCGTTCGCGCACTGGCTACCG
>JBIIFF010000027.1:0-15343 GCA_044237445.1 Microbacteriaceae bacterium
ACACATCGAGACAGGTCAGCACATCCGATTCGAGGTCATCCAAAATGGTCGGGTCCGAAATGAAACCAGCCTTCGCGACCTCGGCGAATCCCGTGCGAACCTCGGTGTCGGGAAGCGAACTTAACAACTCGGTGTCGACGAGAACCGCGGCGGGGGCGTGAAACGAGCCAACGAGGTTTTTGCCTTCTGCGGTGTTAACTCCGGTCTTGCCTCCGACCGCGGCGTCAACCGCCGCGAGTACCGTCGTCGGGATGTGAACCACGCGTACTCCGCGCAACCAGGTCGCCGCGACAAAACCGGCGAGGTCGGTCGTTGCGCCGCCCCCCAGCGACACAACGGCGTCGCTCCGAGTGAAGTCGGCCTGCCCCATGATTCCCCAGAGAAAAGCCGAAACTTCGATGCGCTTTGCGTCCTCGGCGTCGGGAACCTCCGCGAGCAACACCTCTACCTGGCCCAACAGATTTTCCCGAATCCGGGTTGCTTCGCCCGTCATGATGGGCTGGTGAACCAGCAGGACTTTTGCCACACCGGCACCGAGACGTTCGCGAAGTTGCTCCCGAACACCGTGACCGATCACGATGTCATAAGGGTTTGTGCCCTGGACTGTGACGGTACTCACGCGCGGGACTCCAGCTGTTGAGCGACATCATCGGCGATGGAATCCATGGTGGCGCGACCCGTGTCGACAACGATGTCAGCGAGGCGGTCGTAGATCGGTTGGCGCTCAGCAACGAGCCGTTTCCACGACTCAATCCCATCAGCCAGGAGTGGGCGATTTCCGAGAATCAGACGCGGCGCGACTTTCTCGGGTGACGCGGTCACCAAAATCACGGTCAGGTTCGCCAAATCCCGTTGCGTCGCCTCGTCGATGATCGCGCCCCCTCCGAGTGACACGATGCCCGGAGTCGTCAAGGCGTCGACAACCGCTGCACGTTCCCACTCACGGAATTGGGGCTCACCGAAATTTTTAAAAATGGCGGGGATGGGACCGTGGTCGTCCACGATTGCTGAATCCGTGTCCACGAAACTCACGCCGAGTCGCCGCGCAATTCGTTTGCCCAGACGTGTTTTACCGGCGGCGGGTGGGCCAATCAGAACCGCGCGTGGCGTCACGAACGGTCCAATTTGGATCGCCGTGACTCCGGGATTGCCGCGAGAAAGGACTCGAGGTTTCGACTGGTTTCGGTGAGTGAGTCTCCGCCACATTTTTCCAACACCGCGTCTGCGAGGACGAGCAAGACCATCGCTTCCGCGACAATACCCGCCGCGGGCACGGCACACACGTCGGAACGTTGGTGGTGGGCAGTGGTTTCGACACCCGTGCCCACGTCCACCGTTTTCAGTGCGCGCGGAACGGTGGCGATCGGCTTCATTCCCGCGCGAACGCGCAGGACTTGCCCCGTCGACATGCCACCTTCGATTCCTCCCGCACGGTCGCTCACGCGCTCCAAACCGTCCCCGACGACAATTTCATCGTGTGCAGCACTGCCGGGTCGGCGGGTTGTCTCAAAACCGTCGCCCACTTCGACACCCTTGATCGCCTGAATACCCATCAGTGCGCCAGCCAATTTCGAGTCCAGTCGACGATCCCAGTGAACAAATGACCCGAGTCCAGGGGGTAATCCGTAGACCACCACTTCGACGACCCCACCGAGGGTGTCCCCGTCCTTGTGTGCCTGGTCAACGAGGGACGACATTTGTGCGGAGGTGACGGGGTCAAGACAACGCAAGGGGTCGGCATCCAGACCATCGACGTCGGACATCACGGGAAGAGGCGTCCTCTCGGGCACGCTCACCGTTCCGATCGCGACGGTGTGAGTGACGGCGTGGATTCCCAACTCGTTCAGGAACGCACGCGCCACCGCCCCGAGTGCCACCCGAGTAGCGGTTTCGCGCGCCGAGGCGCGCTCCAGCACGGGCCTGGCCTCGTCGAAATCATATTTCTGCATTCCGGTCAGATCGGCGTGACCGGGTCGTGGCCGTGTCAGCGCAGCGCCTCGGGCGGTTTCCAGCACCGAACCATCGACCGGTTCCGGGCTCATGACGTCCATCCACTTGGGCCACTCGGTGTTGGCGATTCGGAGAGCGACCGGACCGCCCATTGTGAGCCCGTGACGAACACCGCCCGAAATTGTGACATCATCGGCCTCGAACTTCATACGCGCCCCGCGACCGTAACCGAGTCGACGACGCGCAAGGTCGGCGCGAATCGCATCCAACGACACGGGAATGCCGGCGGGAAGGCCCTCAATAATGCCGATGAGCTCGGGCCCGTGGGATTCACCTGCTGTCAGCCAACGCATGTCCCTATTGTTCCAGACGTCGCGGGAATCAGAGACCAACCGCGGCGCGCATACTCGTCACCACGGTCAATTCGTCGGGAAGTGGCTCGTCGACCGATTCGCCGTAAAAGACCCGTGCCTGGCGAACCGCCTGCCACAGGAGCATCGGTAATCCGTTCATGGACGAGAGACCTCGGGCGTCCCATTCCGTGCTCAGCACAGATGGCCACGGGTCATAGACGACGTCCAACAGAAACTCCGCGTCGATAGCCTCTAGGTCTTCGGACGTCAGCGCCGATCCAGCGGGAAGTGTGCTGACGATTAACTCTGCTGGGCGCGTGGACTGACCGAAGTTGAGCACTCGCGTATCCATGCCGAGTCGACGCGCTAATTCGCGGATCGAGTCCGTGCGGGAGACATCGCGAACGACGATATCCAGTGCGTCCACGCCGAGGTCGTGAAGGGTCACCACCAGTGATGCGGCGGTTGCGCCTCCTCCCAGCAGAGTCGCTCGGCGAAACTCTGTGCCGAACTGCTGGCGGATAGCAGTCGTCGCACCCCACGTGTCCGTGTTGTACCCAATCCATCCTTCGGTGCCGCGGACGATGGTGTTCACGGCACCGGTGAGGATCGACACGGGGCACTCCGACACGAGTTGGGTTCGGATCGCCTGCTTGAGGGGCATCGTCAGCGACAGTCCCTCCCACGACGTGTCGAGCGCGGTGATGAATGCGGTCAATTCGCCCGCTGTCACATCCGTTCGGTCGTACGTCGCGTCAATTCCGAGGGCAGAGATTGCCGCGCGATGCAACGCGGGCGACCGTGAATGACCGATCGGGCTCCCGATTACGCCGAATCGGCTAGTCACAGTAATCGGCGTTTTCCGCAGAAGCTCGGCACCAGGCCTGAAGTTCGGTGACGGCAGCACCGTGCTGAGCGGCGGTTTCGGAGAACTTCGTCTCACCCGTCTTGAGATTGATCGGAACAAAGAAATACCACGGACCCGAGGTCGGCTTGAGCACCGCCTTCAACGCCACCTCACCGGGCAGACCGATGGGCCCGATTGGTAGACCGTTGTGCACGTAGGTGTTGTAGAGATTCTTCTCGTCTGCCCGCTCCTCTGTCGTTGTCCAGACAGTGTCCAGGTTTCCCGTTCCGTAGGCGACCGAGGCATCCGATTGCAGCTTCCAGTCGTCATCCAAACGATTCTGGAAAACGCGCGCAATCTTGCCGAAGTCGTCAGGGTTGCTCCCCGCCTCGCGCTGCACCAGAGCCGCGAAAGTGACGACGTGATATCGGTCATCCGCAGCGACCCCTAGCGCGTCCAAACGGGAGAACATCTCGTCCACCATCGTCTGCACGATCGACGCCGCGTCCTGGGTGGGATTGAACTCGTACGTCGCCGGGAACAGAAAACCCTCCACCGACGGAGCTTTGCTCGGAATGCCGAAAATCGTCGGGTCCGCTGTTGCCGCCTCGAATTCAGCAACCGCGATTCCGGTAGCAGCACTCAACTTCTCGAACGTAACCGACAGTATCGACCCCTCCGGAATGGTCACCTTGAGCGTCACCCTGTTGGCGGGGTTACTGAGCACCTCGATGGCGGACGCCGCACTCATGCCCGTTTTCAGGGTGTAGGTACCCGGCGTGAACACGATGGATGAGTCGGCGAGAAGTAGGCGGTAGACCGCATCAAAGGACTTCGTGACGCCCGAATCAACCAGTTTTTGGGCGATAACGTCACCAAACTCGCCCTTTTCCACCGTGACGGTGATGTCCGGAGATGTTCCGTTTCCGACGAAATCGTTGTCTGCGGGGAGCCCCAGCACCTCGCGAATCTTCGTCTCATATTTCGACCAGGCAAACCACGCACCACCACCACCAACGACAAGTAGAGTCACGAGCACGGCGGCGACAACTCCGCGACCGCGCTTTCCGGAACTGGCTCGATTCTGACGACGCGTTTCGTTCATTGTTCCCCCACCATTTCCCCGATGTCATTTCCTGCCCGTTCGGCGTCGAGCGCCGTTTCCAAGACTATTGTCGCCGCAACCTGATCGATCACCGCTCGGCTCGTTTGAGCGGTGTGTGTCGCCGCGTGCAGAGAATGCTGCGCCGAAACGGTACTGAGCCGCTCGTCAATCAGTCGGACCGGGACTCCGGTTCGCGCGCGCAGGACCTCCGCAAATTCCCGAGCGTCGGATGTCGACGCGGTTTCACGGGCGTCAAGCCCAATCGGCAATCCACAGACAAACTCGAGCGGGCTGTACTCGGTGGTCATCAGAATCAAATCGTCCAGCGCAGTCGCGCGTTTCAATGTCACAACCGGCACCGCCATGAGTCCCGCCGGATCCGTTCGAGCGACACCGACGCGGGATTTCCCAACATCGATGCCGATTCGAACCCCGTGGCGCATCGCTTATCGTCCGATTTCCGAACGCACGTCGTCGAGAGCGGCGGAAAGCAGACTCGGGTCGGTGCCACCGCTCTGTGCGATGTCGTCTCGTCCACCACCGCCGCCACCTAGAGCGCCGGCCGCACGCTTTGCCAACGTTCCGGCGGAGTATCCCGCCGCGCGGGCCTCCGGCGTAGTCGCGACGATAACGGCCGACTTTCCATCGACGTCGGCGCCGAGTGCGACCACTGCAGAGGCCGATCCGAGTCGATCGCGAACATCGATGGCGAGCTGTCGCAACGCATCCGTCGAATCGAGTGCGCCCAGATTGGACAGGACGAGGGTGACCCCGTTGACGGTTGACGCGCCTTCTACCAGTGCGGGGATTCGCTCGCGCACCGACGCGACCGCGAATTGAGCAATCGCGCGTTCCGCGTTTTTCAACTGGTCAATCAGCTCAGCGATTCGGTCGGGCAGTTGTTCTTTCGGAGTTTTGAGGGTTGACGTCAGTTCGGCTACGAGGGCACGTTCCATCGCGAACGACTCAAAAGCGGACGTGCCGACCAGGGCTTCGACTCGCCGATTCGACGAACCGATGCTCGACTCGCCAATCAGGTTGATCAGCCCGACTTCGCTCGATCGCGCCACGTGGGTCCCCGCACACAATTCGCGCGACCAGGGGCCGCCAATGTCGACGACGCGAACCGTTTCGCCATACTTTTCGCCGAAGAGCGCCATCGCACCCGATTCCTTGGCGTCGTCGAGAGACATCACTCGAGTGACAACCTCGAGGTTGTCTGCGATGGCGTTGTTGGCGATGTTTTCGATTTCCGAACGCGTTGCCGCAGACAAGCCCTGATTCCAGGCGAAGTCGAACCGCATGTAACCGGCCTTGTTGTAAGAACCCGCTTGATGAGCATCGTCACCCAGCGTCTGGCGCAGAGCGGCGTGAACCAGGTGGGTTGCGGAATGGGACTGCGTTGCGCGCCGGCGGTAGCCCAGATCGACAATGGTGGTCACGGCGTCATCAACGGCAACCTGACCGTCGGTCACTTTGACGGTGTGAGCGGTCAGTCCCTTGATGGGACGTTGCACATCAAGAACCTCGGCCGAGAAACCCGAACCGACGATGACTCCTTCATCGGCGTCCTGCCCACCGCTCTCGGCATACAGGCTCGTCTCCCGCACAATCAACTCGACCGTTTCCCCTGCGCTCGCAAATGGGACCGATCCGCCATCCCGAATGATGCCAACGATGGTTGTGTCGGTGGAGAGGTCGTCGTAGCCCGTGAATACGGTTTCACCAAAGGTTCGAAATTCGCCGTAAACAGCGATATCCGCCAAAGCTCCCTTCTTGGCTTTGGCATCCGCTTTCGCACGAGTTTTCTGTTCAAGCATGAGCGCATCGAACTGCACCCGATCAACGGCCAATCCCGCCTCGTCCGCCATCTCGAGCGTCAAATCGATCGGAAAACCGTAGGTGTCATGAAGCAAAAACGCCGTGTCCCCGGGCAACGTGGTCGCTTGTGCCGCTTTGCGTTCGGAGACCGCGAGGTCAAGAATCTGGGTCCCGGACACCAGCGTTCGCAGGAATGCCTCTTCTTCGGCAATGGCGGTCCGCGCGATGCGGTCGTAGTGCGTCGCCACGTCCGGATAGGACCCGCTCATGGCGTCCCGCGACGCGGCAAAAAGTTCCGTGAAGGTGGGCGCGTCCACGCCCAGAAGCCTCATCGCCCGAACAGACCGCCGCAATAACCGCCGCAGAATGTAGCCGCGTCCTTCGTTGCCCGGCATCACGCCGTCGCTCATGAGCATGAGCGAGGAACGAATGTGGTCGGCAACGACGCGCATGCGCACATCGTCGTCGTGGTCCGCTCCGTAGGTTCGTCCTGACATCGCAGCAGCCACGTCCAAAACGGGTCGCACCTGGTCAATCTCGTACATGTTCTCGACACCCTGCTTGAGGAACGCGACGCGCTCCATGCCCATTCCGGTGTCGATGTTTTTCGACGGCAGTTCACCCACGATGGTGAATTCGGTCTTTGACGTGACATCCGTGATGAGGTACTGCATGAACACAAGGTTCCAAATCTCGATGTACCGAGTGTCATCGACCGCGGGACCACCCTCCGGGCCGTAATTTGGCCCACGGTCGAAGTAAATCTCCGAGCAGGGACCCGCGGGTCCGGTCTGCCCGGTCGACCAAAAGTTATCCGTCTTGCCGAACCGTTGAATCCGGTCTTCGGGGATGCCGGCGATTTTCTTCCACAGTTCGATCGCTTCGTCATCTTCTTCGTAGACGGTGACCCACAAGTCCTTTTCCGCGAAGCCCAGTCCCCCGTCTTTCTCGGAAGTCGTCAGAAGTTCCCAGGCGTAACCGATCGCACCCTCTTTGAAGTAGTCGCCGAACGAAAAGTTGCCGTTCATCTGGAAGAACGTGCCGTGGCGAGTGGTTTTGCCGACTTCTTCGATGTCGAGTGTGCGGATGCACTTCTGAACAGAGGTGGCCCGGTCAAACGGAGCGGGAACGACCCCCGTCAGGTACGGGATGAACGGGACCATCCCCGCAACGGTGAACATAAGAGTCGGGTCGTCCGACACCAAACTCGCCGACGGAACGATGGTGTGGCCTCTGCCCTCAAAGAAATTCAACCACCGCTGTTGGATGTCCGCTGTTTTCATCGAAAAGTCCTAAATCCTCTGGGAACCATCGGCGAGAACCCCACCCACGATTCCCGTGACGAACCACACGAACGATTTCATTACGACTCCTCTTTGGCTCCGAGTTTACGGGAACGAGAAAGGGGTGGGCTCGAAAGCCCACCCCACTCGGTTGGGCGTTAGCGTGCGGCGTAGTACTCGACGACGAGCTGAACTTCGCAGGTCACGGGTACTTCGGCGCGCTTGGGGCGACGGACGAGCCGTGCCTGTAGCTTGTCGAGCTTGACGTCAAGGTATTCCGGAACCGCGGGGAGAACGTCGCGGTGGACGCCGATGGCGGAGTCCTGGAACAACGGTGTTGCCTCGGAACGCTCTTTGACGTGGATCATTTGGCCCGGCTTCACGCGGAACGAGGGGCGGTCGACCAGCTGGCCATCCACCAGGATGTGGCGGTGGACCACCATTTGGCGGGCTTGAGCCGAGGTCCGGGCGAAACCCGAACGAAGAACGAGTGCGTCGAGGCGCATCTCGAGCAGTTCGACCAGGTTTTCACCAGTCAAACCCTGAGTGCGTCGCGCTTCGTTGAAGGTGTTGCGCATCTGGGCTTCGCGAATCCCGTATTGCGCGCGAAGACGTTGCTTTTCGCGAAGGCGCAACGCGAAGTCACCTTCGGATTTGCGCTTGGTGCGACCGTGCTGTCCTGGAGGGAACGCACCGTCGGCCATGAGACGCGCTGCTTTCGGGGTAAGTGCGATGCCAAGCGCCCGCGAGAGGCGGACTTTGGCGCGAGTACGATTTTTGTCAGACATTGATGTCCCTTTTCCTGTGTCACGAACGTTCGAATAGACCCGCGAACGGGGTATAAATCTGAGGGCCTCGATGCCGGCTACAGGCACCGTTCTTGTGAATTCGATGCAGCCGCGCGTCGGACATCACAAGTGGTGTCATGAGCCTAACAGAAAGTGCGAGCGCACACCATTCACCCGCCACCGAGAATCGCTCGGATCCGCGCCAGCCGCTCGCCGAGCTCTTTTTCCCGGCCGTGTTCGCTCGGGTGGTAATACTGCGGTGCAACACCGTCGCGATACGACTGCTGCGCTATCCCACCGGACACCGTGGGCGGATAGACATATCCCTTCCCGTGACCGATCGAGCGCGCGCCCGAATAATGTGCGTCGCGCAGGTGGTGTGGCACGGGCTCGAAGTTACCCGAACGGATATCCGCAATCGCTGCGTCAATTGCGACGATTACCGCATTCGATTTCGGCGCCAACGCTAGGTGAATCGTCGCTTCGGCCAGCGGAATTCGGCCCTCGGGCATCCCGATGAACTGAACCGCGTCCGCCGCGGCGACCGAGATGGTCAGGCAGGACGGGTCCGCTACGCCAATGTCTTCGGCCGCCAGGATGACGAGCCGACGCGCGATAAACCGAGGGTCCTCTCCCGCTTCGATCATTCGGGCCAGATAGTGCAGCGCTGCGTCCGCGTCACTCCCCCGGACCGACTTGATGAAGGCGCTGATGACGTCGTAGTGTTCGTCGCCAGCACGGTCGTAGCGCACAAGAGCCCGATCGCTCGCCCGCGCCACTACCTCGACTGTCACACGGCCCGTTTTCCCGGCCGCGGTTGCGGCCGCATCGAGTGTGGTCAGGGCTCTCCGCGCATCACCGCTCGACATCCGCACGATAGCCGCCCGGGCGTCCGCATCGACCTCGACCGCACCGGCGAGCCCCAGCGGCGAATCGATCGCGCGCGCGATCACCACGGCGATGTCCTCGTCCGTGAGCGGACGAAGGGTGAGAAGCAGGGACCGGCTGAGAAGCGGTGTGATCACGCTGAATGACGGATTCTCGGTTGTCGCCGCGATTAGCGTGACCCAGCCGTTTTCGACGCCGGGAAGAAGGGCGTCCTGTTGGGCCTTACTGAAGCGGTGGATCTCGTCGAGGAACAATAGGGTTGCGCCGCCGCCATCACTCATGCGGGAGAGGGCGCCCTCCATCGCGTCACGGACATCCTTGACGCCCGCGGTTACCGCCGACAGCTCGACACAGTGCCGGTGAGAGGCCGCGGAAATCGCGTGAGCGAGGGTGGTTTTACCTGTTCCCGCGGGACCCCACAGGATGAGTGAAACCCCTGCGGTCGAGTCGGGCTCGGCCAATGTTCGCAGTGGCGAACCTTCCGCCAAGAGGTGTGATTGCCCGACGATGTCATCCAGGACTCGTGGCCTCATGCGCACCGCGAGCGGTGCGGTCCCCGAAAAAAACCCCGATTCGCCCGCCATGCTCCCATGATAAGCGCGGAGCACAGGATGTAACGGTTGTAAAACGATGCGCACGAGGTCACTGGCGCTGTGTACGCTAATGGGGTGGTGAACAGCGAAACAACTTTTGGTCGAGTAGACGACGACGGCACCGTGTGGGTCAAAGACGGTGACTGGCGAAGCGTCGGTCAGGTCGTCGGAGCAAGCCCGGACGACGCGCTCGCGTTCTACGTTTCGCGATTCGCGGAGTTGGCATCGCAGGTCAGTCTGCTCGAACAGCGGGCGAAGGCGAGTGCGTCAGCGCGCGATCTGCTCGCTGCCGTGCAGAAACTGGTCGTCGCACTGACCGAGGCTCACGCCGTTGGCGACTTGCAGTCGCTCCGCCTTCGGGTCGGGGTCGTCGCGGAATCGCTCACCGAACTCAAGGGTCAGCAGGACGCCGCGAACAAGGAAGCCGCCGCCGAGTCGCTCGTCCGCCGAGTCGCGATTGTCGAACGAATCGAAGAGATTGCGGCCCAAATAAACGGCACAATCCATTGGCGGAACGCTCAAACCGAAGTCGCGCAACTCTTCGAATCGTGGCAGGCGGAACAGAAATTGCCCGTGCGCGTGCCCAAAAAGACCGCCGAGGACCTCTGGACTCGGTTTAAAACTGCTCGACAGCTTTTCGACCGTGCGCAACGGGCGTACTTCCAATCCAAACAGGCGGCTGACAAAGAAGCGAAAGCGGTCAAGACAGACTTGTGCGAGAAAGCCGAAGCGCTCGCCCCCAAGGGAGCCGATGGCATCAGTGCGTATCGTGCCCTACTCGACCAGTGGAAAAAGGCGCCGCGCGCTGCTCGAGCCCTGGACAACCAACTCTGGGATCGCTTCAAGGCCGCCGGAGATGCGCTCTACAGTGCCGGGACGGCGGAATGGACCGCAAATTCCGCGGCCAAGATGGCGCTGCTCTCCGATTTTGCTCATCTGCTCACCGACAAAGACGTTTCCTCCGCGCAACGAGGGTTTAGGGAATTGCGCACCAAATGGGACACCATCGGAAACGTCGCGAAGGCCGACGAACGGAAAATCAACGATGGTTTCCGTGCGATAGAGCGCAACGTGCGCTCGCTTGAGGCGGAACACCTTGACCGCACGAACCCCGCAAAAGTCGCACTCCGTGAAGGGTTCGCGGCGCAGGTCGAACAGTCCATTGCCCAGTTGGAGGCTCAGGCGGCTGTCGCAAAAGCGGCGTCCGACGCGGCTACGCTGACTCAAATCGAATCCGATATCGCGTCCAAACGCGAATGGCTCGCAGCAATCAGCTAGCCGGCGTTAACGCGATACACGTCGTACACCGACGCGATTCGGCGGACCGAGGACAGCACCCGGTCGAGATGGGTTGTGTCCGACATTTCGAACACGTAGCGTGACGTCGCAATTCTTCGCGCGTCCGTCTGCACCGACGCGGTAAGAATGTTGACGTGGTGTTCAGCGAGCACACGCGTGATGTCCGAGAGCAACCCGGCGCGATCGAGCGCCTCGACCTGAATGTGTACCCGAAACACGGTGGACGACGCACTCGCCCAATCGACGTCGATCATGCGCTCTTGTTCGCCGACGAAGCCCTTGACGTTCGGGCAATCATCACGATGAACGCTCACACCGTTACCACGGGTGATGAACCCCACGATGATGTCACCGGGGACAGGAGTGCAACACTTTGCGAGTTTGACGAAAATGTCGGCAGCTCCGCGGACGAGAACACCGGAATCATCGTCGCGATTTGCGGTCGGGCGTTTCGTCGGTACGACAAATACGGAGTCGTCATCGTGTTCAACCTCTTCGACGAACACCATGATCCTTTCCAGAACAGACTGGGTCGACACGTGCCCCTCCCCCAGCGCGGCGTACAGGCTGTCGACGTTGTCGTACTTCAGTCCGGTTGCCACCGACGCGAGGTTCTGCGCGGACAACACGCGATTCAGCGAGAGATTCTTTTTGCGGACGACCTTCGCCAGAGCTTCTCGCCCGTTCTCAATCGCATCGTCGCGTCGCTCTTTCGTGAACCAGCCACGAATCTTCGAGCGAGCACGCTGGCTCGTCACGAAATTTAACCAGTCTTGGCTCGGACCAGCATCGGGGTTTTTGGAGGTGAGCACCTCGACCGTGTCGCCCGACCCCAATTGCGTATCGAGAGGCACCAGTCGGCCATTGACCTTCGACCCCATAATGCGATGCCCGATTTCGGTGTGCACGGCGTAACCAAAATCGACCGGAGTCGCCCCTGACGGGAGACCAATTACCTTGCCTTTTGGCGTAAAGACGTACACCTCTTTAGCGCCGATCTCGTAGCGCAATGTGTCCAAGAATTCGGACGGGTCCTCTGTTTCGGCCTCCCAGTCCGTGATGTGCGCGAGCCACGCCATGTTTTCATCGGGCAGAATCTCGTCGCTTGACTTCGCTCCGAGTGCTTGTTTCTCTTTGTATTTCCAGTGTGCCGCCACGCCGTATTCGGCGCGCTTGTGCATGTCGAGTGTGCGGATTTGAATCTCAACCGCTTTACCGCCCGGCCCGAAAACGGTGGTGTGAAGCGACTGGTACAGGTTGAACTTGGGTGTCGCGATGTAATCCTTGAATCGTCCCGGCATCGGATTCCAGCGAGCGTGCACGGCACCCAGTGCGGCGTAACAGTCGCGGATGGATGAGACCAGAATTCGAATGCCGGTGAGGTCGTAAATCTCTTGAAACTCACGTGATTGTCTGACCATCTTTTGATAAATCGAATAGTGCTGTTTATGACGACCAAGCACCTGCGCCTTCACTCGCGCCGACTTCAAATCCCCCGAGATTTCGTCGATGATGCTTTGCACGAACCGGTCACTCTCGGGTGTGCGTTCGGTCACCAGCGAATCAATTTCGACATACAGTTTGGGGTGAAGAACAGCGAACGACAGGTCTTCCAGTTCCCACTTAATCGTTTGAATACCCAAACGATGCGCGAGCGGCGCATAAATCTCGAGGGTTTCGCGAGCCTTGCGTTCGGCGGATTCCGAGTCGACAAACCCCCACGTGCGCGCATTGTGAAGTCGGTCAGCGAGTTTGATCAAGATGACGCGGATGTCTTTGGACATCGCGACCACCATCTTGCGAACCGTCTCGGCTTGGGCGTCATCGCCGAACTTAATCTTGTCGAGTTTGGTCACTCCATCGACCAACAGTGCGATTTCATCGCCGAAATCTTTGCGTACGTCGTCCAGCGAGTACGTCGTGTCCTCAACCGTGTCGTGCAACAACGCCGCCGCGATGGTCTTCGCACCGATACCCAATTCGACCAAAATCTCAGCGACAGCCAGCGGGTGGGTGATGTATGGCTCTCCCGACTTCCGCGTTTGGCCCTCGTGGGCTCGTTTTGCCGTCCGATAGGCCTGCTCGACGACCGCAACATCGGCGCGCGGGTTAGTCTGACGAAGCGCGCGGAGGATGCGTTCCAGCACGCCACCCGTCTCTGACCGGGAAAACAGGCGGGGGAACAGCGCGCGACGCTGCTGAAAACCGGTGGAACTGGTCTCCGTCATCGCGCCTCCTGTTCCTTAGTGTAGAACAGGTGGGTTAGCGCACAGCCCCCGAAGCGTTGCGGTTGAGTTCGGGGCGCGCGATGCGTCCCTGTTTGGTCGCTTCGGATTCGCCCGCGCGCAGTTGCGCGTACAACGGTGCGGCGATGAACATCGTCGAGTAGGCACCACACAGGATTCCAACGAACAGCGCGAGCGCAATGTCACGCAGAGTACCGGCCCCGAGCAACAGCGAGCCGATGAACAGGATCGAAGCGACCGGCAGAGCGGCGACAATCGAGGTGTTGATCGATCGAACCAGAGTCTGGTTGACCGCAAGGTTGACCGATTCGGCGAATGTCCGTTTGGACTCGTCATAGGAAATTTCGGTATTTTCGCGAATCTTGTCAAACACCACAACGGTGTCGTAGAGCGAATATCCGAGGATTGTGAGCAGTCCAATCACCGCAGCGGGCGTCACCTCTAGTCCGAAAGCGCCGTAGATCGCAACGGTCACAATCAAGTCGTGAACAACCGCGACAATCGCGGCGACCGACATCTTCCAGGTACGGAAGTACAGCGCCATGACAATGCTCACGAGAACAAGGAACACCGCGAGCGCTCGAAGCGCTTGACTCGTGATGTCGGCTCCCCAGGTTGCTCCGATGAACGAAGAGGTCACGCGCTCGACCGGAACCTCGTAGGCCTCGGCCAGGGCGACCCGAAGAGCGTCGGTTGCCTCGGTGGTCAACTGCTCGGTTTGAACGCGAACGGTCGAACCTCCCACCACCGCCGTCTTGGGAGCGGCCACGTCACCTGCGAGCGATGTGACCGTCCTTTCCGCGATGGACACATCGACGACGGACGGTCCGGAGACCTGGAATTCGGAACCCCCACGGAATTCGATGCCGAACGTGAAGCCGCCACGGAGGACCGTCATGACCACCGCGACGAGAATCACTGCGGACGACATTAGGTACCAGGTCAGCCCACGACCGATGAAGTTGAAGCTCGTTTCACCGGTGTACAACCGGTTTCCGAACTGGGTGATGCGACTCATTGCGAACCCCCGTCTTCCAGCGCTTTACGTTCGGCGATTGTTTGGCGCTTACTCGATTCGCGGGCGATGCTCACGCGCTTTGCCTTGGACACCGAGTCGTCAACCCGGAACTCACCGCGACCGCGGTACACAGCACCCAGACCGCTGCCATCGAGCCCCGTCAGAGCGTGACCCGAGGTGAAGAGGCGGGTACGGGCGAGCAACTGCAACAACGGGTGGGTGAACAACACAACGATCAGAATGTCGACGACCGTCATCACACCGAGAGTGAAGGCGAATCCTCGAACGTTTCCGATCGCCAGAACGAAGAGAACTACGGACGCCAACAGGTTCACTGCGCCCGATGCCAAGATGGTCCGTCGGGCTCGGCGCCACCCGGCCTCCACCGCGGAGATGAGAGTCCGGCCTTCGCGCAGTTCGTCTCGAACGCGCTCGAAATACACGATGAACGAGTCGGCGGTCACCCCAATACCGACGATCAATCCCGCAACCCCAGCGAGTGAAAGGCGGTAATCGTTTGACTGAGACAGATAGATGGTCACCAACATGGTGAAGACGGCGGCGACAGCGAGAGACCCAATGGTCACGATCGACAACATTCGATACTGGAAAATTGCGTAGAGGACGACGAGTGCGAGGCCGATGAGTCCGGCGAGAATTCCACTCTCCAGCTGGGCGACACCCAGCGTCGGCGTGACGGTTTCACTGGACTGAACCTCGAAGCCGATTGGAAGCGCACCGAATTTCAATTGGTCGGCCAGAGCTTTCGACGAGATTTCCGTGAACGATCCTGAAATCACGGGCTTCCCGTCCGGAATCGCAGCGAGGGTTCGGGGTGCGGAAATCACTTTGCCGTCCAGAACGATTGCAAACTGGTTTTGCACACCGGGCAGCGTCGTCAATCGAGTCGTGACGGCACTGAAGGCGACGGTGCCCTCGGCGTTGAAGGTGAGGTAAACACCCCATTCGTTCGTCTGCGCACCGTTGGCTCCCGCCAGGAAGTTTGCGGACGCATCCGACACCATGTCGCCATCGACCTCGACCGGACCGAGTATGTACTTAAACGATTGGTCATCGGCACAAATCACGAGCGGAATCGCTGGATCAGCGGTGTTCGCACCGGAGGCGTCCAGCGCATCACAAGTCTGATTG
>JBIIFF010000091.1:0-4370 GCA_044237445.1 Microbacteriaceae bacterium
AGGTCGCGTACAACGCGGGAGTCACCCAAGTCCGGTCGCTCGCGTTCACCGGCTCGCCGGTCGGTTCTGGCCACACCGCCGGGGTCTCCGGCGTACCGAGGGTGTTGATGTCGGTTCCGTCGACGTTGATTGTCGGGTCGATGATCGCCGCCGCGACCTGGTCGACCGTCGCCGCCTGGTCGGTGACGAGAACGGGTCGGAACTCGAGTTTCGCCGACGACCGAATTCGATCGAGAGTCGCTTGGTCAGGCGTCCCGGGAATCGACACGATGATGTTGGTGCCACCCTGGGTCGTGACTTCGGCCTCGCTCACACCCGTCGCGTCGACGCGCTGACGAATGATTCCCACCGCCTGGGCAAGTTCTTCTTCGGACACCGCAGTTCCCTCGGCAACCTGAGGGGTGAGAATGATCTGGGTACCGCCCTCGAGGTCAAGCGCGAGTTTCGGAGCCCAGCTCTTGTTATCGAACACCACTCCCGACGTGATGAGCGCTCCGAAAGCTGCGAAAATCATCAACAGCCACACCAGCGAACGAATCGCGCGGGTTGAGGTACTCGACGTGGCCATGGTGAAGTCGGGAACTACGAGTTAGTGGTTTTGGCGGCAGAGTTTTTGGCGGCAGCAGGTTTCGGCGTGGCCGGCTTCGCGGCTGTGCTTGCCACCGGCTTTTCCGCAACGGGCTTCTCGATTACACTCACAACCGCCTGGCGGTGGAGACGAAGTTTCGTACCCGGAGTGGTCTCAAGAACGATTTCGTTGGAGTCTTCGTCCAGCGACACAATGGTCCCGAAAATCCCCGATGCGGTCATGACGTTGGCACCCTTGACGACTTTGGACACAAGCGCCTCGCGGTCAGCCTTCTGTTTGCGCGAGTTGCGAATCATGAATACGACCATGAGCGCGAGTATCGCGAGCATCATCATTGTCAGCGGATCAATCATTGGTCTTCAACTCTTTTCTGATCGGGGTGCACACAACGTTTTCCATCATAGACCGCTTGGCGGTTTCTTCCCGAGCAGTTCCCACGCCCCGGGGGTCGCGATGCGGCCGCGCGGCGTCCGCGCAATCAGGCCCACTCTCACCAGGTACGGCTCGACGACGGACTCCACCGTGTCCCGCTCTTCGCCCACAGCCGACGCGAGCGTCGCTATTCCGGCGGGGCCTCCCCTGAATGACTCGACCAACGCGACGAGAACCGCTCGGTCGAGTCGGTCGAGACCGTGGTCGTCGATGTCAAATACCGTGAGCGCAGCCTGAACCGCATCACGCGATCCCGCCTCTCCGTGCACAACAAGATAGTCGCGAACGCGCCGTAGCAAACGGTTTGCGATGCGCGGGGTCCCGCGCGAACGACGCGCCAGTTCGTTGATGGCGTGGGAGTCCAACTCAACCCCAAGGAGGGCAGCCGAACGGGCGACAACCGATTCGATCTCCGACACCTCGTAGTACTCCAGATTCGCGGTGTATCCGAATCGATCGCGAAGCGGCGCTGGCAGAAGACCGGAACGCGTGGTTGCCCCGACCAGGGTGAACGGCGCAATCTCGAGCGGAACGGTCGTTGCGCCGGGCCCTTTTCCCACCATGATGTCGATTCGAAAATCCTCCATCGCGATGTAGAGCAATTCCTCCACGCCTCGGGGAAGGCGGTGAATTTCATCGATGAAGAGTGTCTCGCCTTCCGTGAGCGACGAGAGCACTGCGGCCAGGTCGCCCGTGTGGGAAATGGTCGGACCGCTCGACAGCCTGAGCGGAGAGCCGGTTTCGTGAGCGACAATCATGGCGAGCGTCGTTTTTCCGAGGCCGGGAGGGCCGGCGAGCAGAACGTGGTCCGGCGTACGACCTTCGATCCGAGCCGCGGATAGCATCACGCCGAGTTGACGTCGGACCTTCTCTTGGCCGACGAATTCATCCAACGATGCGGGCCTCAGAGCGCCGTCCAACGCGACGTCCGCGTCATCCTCCTCATCACTCACCGTGAGGACCCCAGCGATTGGAGAGCGACCCGAATCCGGTCGGGCAGTGCCGCGGTCGGGTGGTCACGCACGACATCCCGCGCGACGTCCCGTGCGAGACCGGTCGCCCACCCCAAACCGGTGAGCGCGTCGGCCAGGTTGGTGACATCGCTGCCCGCGGCGTGCGGCAATTTTCCGGTCAGTGACACGATGATGAGCGACGCAGTTTTCTGTCCGATGCCGGGCACGCTGCGGAAACGTGAATCGTCACCGGCCTCGACCGCCTCGGCGATTTCTCGGGCGGGCATTTGCGACAGAATGGCCAGAGCGGTGCGCGGGCCCACACCGGTTACGCCCCGGAGCGCGGTGAACAATTGTTTGTCCTCGATCGACATAAATCCGAACAGCAACCATTCGTCCTCGCGCGGGATCAACACCGTGTGGAGGAACGCTTCGGACCCAACGGGCAGAGCAGCGGCAACGTCGAGTGGAACCGAAACTGACATGCCGATCCCGTTTGATTCGACAACGACATCGTGGAGTCCCGACGCCGTAACGATTCCTCGGACGGTCGCTAACATTTCCCCAGCCTACGAGCGCGACGTGCCTAACGCCGCTCGCCACGCGCGCTGGGCGGCGGTTTCACCCGCCAACGCGGACACTCCCCCTCGCCACGCGTGACAAATGGCCAGGGCGAGTGCGTCGGCGGCGTCGGCGGGTTTTGGTGGAGTGTCGAGTTTCAAAATCGCCGTCACCATCGCCGTCACCTGGTTCTTGTCCGCTCGCCCGTATCCCGTCACGGCCGCCTTGACCTCGGTCGGGGTGTGAAGTGCGACAGCCAGGCCGCGCTCGGCGGCCAACATCAGAGCGAGGCCAGCCACCTGCGCGGTTCCGATCACCGAACGAACGTTGTGCTGCGCGAAAACCCGTTCGATGGCGATAACGTCCGGTTGAAACTTGTCCAGGATGGACACGAGCCCGTCACGAATCGCGAGAAGACGTTGCTCGAGGGGCAGTTCGGCGGCCGTTCGAATCACGTCGACGTGGACGAACGAGACCGCCCGCGCGCGAGCCGAGTCAATCAGCCCGACGCCACACCGCGTTAGGCCCGGATCAACGCCGAGGATTCGGGACACTCAGTCGTCCGCGTCGAGTTCGGCCTGAACGTCTGCCGATATCGAGTAGTTGGCGAAAATATTCTGCACATCATCGAGGTCGTCCAGTGCGTCGACCAGGTGAATCACCTTCCGCGCCGTTGCGGCGTCGACCGCGATTGTCAACGACGGCACGAAGGCCGCCTCCGCCGAGTCGTAGTCCAGACCAGACTCTTGCAGAGCGACGCGCGCCGCCACCAAATTGGATGGGTCGGTGATCACTTCGAAGCCACCTCCCTGGTCAATGACTTCCTCGGCACCGGCATCGAGAACCGCGAGCAGAATGTCGTCCTCCGTGACGCCCTCCGACTTGGTGATCGAAATGACACCCTTCCGCGCAAAGTTATATGCGACGGAACCCGGATCCGCCATTGTTCCCCCGTTACGAGCCATCGCCGTTCGAACCTCGGCCGCCGCGCGATTCTTGTTGTCCGTCAGACATTCGATAAGCAACGCGACCCCGGACGAACCGTAGCCCTCGTACATGATGGTCATGTAGTCGACCGACTCCCCCGAAAGCCCCGCACCGCGTTTGACCGCACGGTCGATGTTGTCGTTGGGCACACTCGCTTTTTTCGCCTTGTACACCGCGTCCGCGAGCGTGGGGTTTCCGGCGAAGTCCGCGCCGCCCATTTTCGCCGCGACTTCGATGTTCTTGATGAGCTTGGCGAACGATTTTGCGCGCCTGCTATCGATAATCGCCTTTTTGTGCTTTGTCGTCGCCCATTTGGAGTGTCCGGACATACTGTTTCCTCACTGTCGTTCGAGACGATGCTACCGCTGCGCACCCGCGACAACGGTGTTGAGCCACCACGAATGCACCCGATGTTCGCCCACCATTTCGGGGTGGAACGAGATCCCCACACAATTTCCCTCGCGCACACCGACGATGTCGCCAGTGGGCAACGAGGCAATCACCGTTCCGGCACCCGCATCACGGATGATGGGCGCTCGAATAAACGCGGCGCGAACAGGCGTGACATCCACGACAGCCATATCGATGGTCGTTTCAAAAGAGTCAACCTGCGTACCGAATGCGTTTCGCTCCACCGACGCGCTCAAACCGCCAAAGGTTTGCTGACCGTCAATGCCGCCGCGCAGCGAATCCGACAACATGATGAGCCCGGCACAGGTTCCGAGCACGGGCAACTCTTCGGCGATTGCGGCCACGATCGGGTCTCGAAGCCCAAAGATTCTCGACAGCTTGTCGATGACGCTGGATTCCCCGCCGGGGATGATCAATCCGTCCAACCCGGTCAGATC
>JBIIFF010000020.1:0-19583 GCA_044237445.1 Microbacteriaceae bacterium
CGATGATGGCGAGCGTGCGGCCCATCGTCGCGCGGAACAAGCGGGTGAAACCCCGCCGGGGCCCGTGACCATCGAGAGTGATCAGGACGCGTTGATCGAGGTGACGACCGGCCGCGGTCTTCTGGAAATGACGAGCCGCGCGTATGCATTTGACGGCGTGGTTCACACTCAACGCGTTCCCGGGGTCGGTTTTAACGTGTCGGCGTCCTTCCCGATGCTTCGATATGCCACCGATCCGAAATCGGACGAGCCGCAATCGTGATGGCCCCCGCCGTTCGCGCAACGGTGAATATGTCCTTGGGAGTGGCCGGAGCCGTTTCTCTTTATGGCATTTCTTTTGGCGCATTGGCGGTGGCGTCCGGTCTCGATTTTTGGCAAACGCAGGTGCTTTCGCTGTTCATGTTTTCGGGCGGTTCGCAGTTCGCCGTGATCGGGCTCGTCGCGGCGGGCGCGGCGGGTCCGAGTATCATCACCGCAGCCGGACTGCTGGGCATTCGCAACGGACTATACGCCGTCCGCATGTCGTCGGTAGTCGGCGTTGGTTTCTGGAAGCGGCTGTTGGCGGGTCACTGGACCATTGATGAAAGCACCGCAGTCGCCATCGCCCAGGGAGAACTTCGTGAACAACGACGCGGTTTCTGGCTGACGGGAGCAGCGATTTTTGTCGGGTGGAACCTGATGACCGCCGTGGGCGCTGTCCTCGGTGATGCACTCGGTGATCCGAAAGCCTGGGGGCTGGACGCCGCTGCTGCCGCCGCATTTCTGGGGTTGCTGTGGCCTCGCATCCAGGTGTTCCAACCTGTTGCCATCGCGGCTGTTTCCGCCGTGGTGACGGTGATTGCGGTGCCCACGCTTCCGCCGGGGATCCCGATTTTGGTGGCGGCCGCGACGGGTCTGATCCTCGCGCTCGTGGCGGGCAGGTCGAAATCGTGACCACGTGGACCGCCATCCTGATTGCATCGGCCATCGTGTTGGGAACGAAGTTGGCGGGTTATCTCGTCCCCGCGTCGGTCGCCGCTCACCCTCGAATTCAACGCGTGAGCGATTTGCTAACTGTCGCTTTGCTCGCGTCCCTCGTGGTCACGCAAACCGTGGCCACGGGTGAAACCATCGGTCTGGACGCCCGCTTTGCCGCGGTACTGGTGGCCGCGGGAATGCTGCGCTTCCGAGCACCCTTCATCCTCGTGGTGGTGGGTGCCGCCGCGGTTGCCGGGATCCTGCGCCTGCTCGGGTGGGCCGTTTAGCCTTCCGGGTGGTCTCGACCGGGTAACCACGAGAAACCGGGTTTTCCCCAGCCTTCCCGACGAATTGCATCGGTTGCTTCGGCGAAATACGGCTCGACAAGGCGATCGGTATACAGAATGCCGAGCAGGTGGTCGTACTCGTGTTGGAAGATTCGAGCTAACCAGCCCTCCGCCTCAATCGTGAACTCGTGGCCATCGATGTCCGTCGCGGTGAGAGTGACTCGGTCGCTCCGTCGCAACGGAAAACGCTCGCCGGGAAGGGATAAGCACCCTTCCAATTCCTCGTACTCGTTGATGGGGTTTACCGACAGCGGTGCGAGCAGGACGGCCGGGTTGATGGCGACACCACGGTGCTGACGATCGTCGTCATCGACCCAGTCGTAAACAAACAACGCACGGTCCTCGCCGATCTGGGGAGCCGCAAGTCCGACTCCGGGCGCGAGTTCCATCGTGGCGAACATATCGGTGACGAGGTCGCGCAATTCGTCGTCAAAACGCTCAACGCGGGCGGCGGGGCGATGCAAAACGGGCTCACCCGCTATGACGACTTCGCGAATTCGCATTGGTTCAGCCTAATGTCGATACCCTAGAAGGATGAACGACGAATTGTCGAATCTGGTCGGACAGATTTCGCTGACCCCCTACCAGGCCATCGGTATCCCGATTGCGTTGCTCGGTGCGGTGTTCCTGTCGATTGGCGCGCAACTTCAACACCGCGGAGTGTCGAAGGTCGAGGGATCACACGGCGACGGATCGCGGGCCGGGCTCTCGTTCGGACAGATTGCGCTTCTGCTTCGCCGCCCGTCGTGGGTTTTGGGCACCGTACTGCTGTCTCTCGCAATCGTCATTCAACTCATCTCGCTCGGATTCGCCCCGCTCATCGTGGTGCAACCGCTCGGTGTTGTCGCGATGGTGCTGACGAATGTGATTAATTCGCGCGTTCACGGAGTCGCCTCGAACGCTCGAGTCAAGGGCAGCATCGCTCTCGCGGTCATCGGAATCGCGATTTTCGTCTCGTTTTCGGCGATTTACGCGTTCGAGCGGGCCCTCACTGACGGGCAGATGCTGCTCATCATGTGGCTCCTCGTGGGCGTTATCGCGTTGACCGGTGGAATCTTTGTCTTCTTCCGCCAACGCCTCCGAGCCATGTTCTACATTGTCGCTGCGGGAACTCTGTACGGGTTTGTCGTCACCATCGCCAAGGTGCTGATCAATCGTTGGCAATCGGACCAGATCGACGGCTTCATGATCGTGTGTTTCATCGGACTCGTGCTCGCCGCGGTTTTGGGTGGGTACTTCGTTCAGACCGCTTATTCGGTGGGCTCGCCAGATCTGGTCATCGCCGGTCTGACCGTGATTGACCCACTCGTCGCGGTGGCGATTGCGATTACTGTGATGGGCGAGGCCGATCGTTTCCCACCCTTCGCTATCGGGGGTCTCGCAGCGGGAGGGCTGTTGTCCGTCATTGGCGTTGTGCTGCTGGCACGCCACCACCCGCAAACTCACCGCTGAAGCCTCATTGTGAAGGGCAGCCCACTCACCATCCTCATCGGCGCGGACACGTTCCCGCCCGACATCAACGGTGCAGCCAAATTCGCCGAACGCCTCACCGTGGGACTAATCGGCCGCGGACACCGTGTCGTGATTGTGGCACCGTCATCCGACGAGGAATTCGGCAAACGCACCGAGGTGTACGACGGTCGCGAGGTCGAGGTTTATCGTTTACGGTCGTGGAAGTGGTTCAACCACCCGTGGGCGCGTTTCGCTTTGCCGTGGGAGGTTCGCCCGGACACACGAGCGATCCTGGATGAGGTTCGCCCCGACGTCGTCCACATCCAGTCACACATCAATGTCGGTTGGGGTCTCGCCCGCGAGGCGCACGACATGGGGATTCGGATTGTGGCGACCAACCACTTCATGCCCGAGAACGCCGCACAGTTTCTGCCTCTTCCTCAGTTCGGCGTTGACTGGCTGATTCGCCGGCTCTGGGCGGTGGCGAGAAAGACCTACGCCATGGTCGACGAAGCGACGACCCCTACTCGGAAGGCTGCCGATTACCTGGAACGCGCGGTCCATCGGACGGGCGTACACGCGATCTCCTGCGGGCTCAACATCCGCAGTTATCAGCCCGTGATGGGAAAGCGGGCTGACCCGTACGCCCTGTTTCTTGGTCGCGTCGAGCAAGAAAAACACATTGACGAATTGCTGTACGCCCTCACGCGATTCCCGGAAGGTGCCTTGCGGGTTGTGATCGCTGGTTCAGGAGACGATCGAGGTCGTTTGGAAAAAATCACCCGCGACAACAACATCGCGCATCGCGTGGATTTTCGGGGACACGTCGACGACGAGACCCTTCGGACCCTATTGTCGGAGGCGGCGGTGTTCGTGATGCCGTCCATCGCTGAACTTCAGTCGATTGCGACGATGGAGGCGATGGCGAGCGGATTACCGGTCGTTGCCGCCAATGCGATGGCTTTGCCGCACCTCGTGCACGATGGTGAGAACGGTTTCCTCTACGAGCCTCGCGATATCGGGGCACTCGCGGCCGCTATAGGGCGAATTCTTGACAGCTCGGACAGCGAATACCGGGCATTTCAACGCGAATCCCTGGCTATCGTGGCCGACCACGACATCTCGACAACTCTCGACCGTTTTGAGCAGATCTACCGCGGGGCCTGACGGTTTCCTTCACCTCACCGGGTTGCTTTTCGGCTCGTGAGTATGGCTATGATTGCTTCAGCACTCCACCGTCGGCGCACTCGCTTGCGGTGCCCCTCCGGCGGAAGAGCAATGATGACAGAACGCCCCTGGTTAGCCCATTACCCGAGCGAGGTAGCGCACGAGCTGGCGAAGTCTCCCTACGACAACTTGCCGGAGATGGTCACTGCGGCCAGCGCTCAGTGGGGGAAGAAGACGGCGTTCACCCAGGTCATGGCAAACGGCATGAACGCGTCGTTGAGCTATCAGCAAGTCGACTCGATGTCGGATGACTTTGCCGCCTACCTGCGCGAGGAGCTCGGTTTGTCGCAGGGGGACAGGGTTGCCGTCCAAATGCCCAACTGTTTGGCCTATCCGATTGTCGCCTTCGGCATTTTCAAGGCTGGCTGTGTCCTCGTCAACACCAACCCGCTGTACACCCCTTCCGAGATGATTCACCAGTTCTCGGATTCCGGTGCGACCACACTCGTCGTGATTGACATGTTTGCGGGCCGCTTGCCCGAGGTTTTGAGCAAGACCCAGATCACAAACGTCGTCACGGTTCGAATCTCAGACTTCTTCTCACCGGTCGTGCACGGAGTGATTCGCGGTGTCCAGCGATTCTGGAGTCGCTCGCTTCCGAAAATCACCGTGGCGCACACTCCCTTTAGGGTCGCGTTGGCACTGGGTCGAAAGAAAGCAACGCCATCGCTCGCCAAGGGCTACCTCAAGGGGGTTGGCGCTGGTTCCATCGCAGCGCTTCAATACACGGGTGGAACCACAGGTGTTGCGAAGGGCGCCATGCTGTCTCACGGCAACCTGATCGCGAACACCTCGCAGTTGCTCTCGTTTGTGGGCAACTACATTCGCCCGGGGGTCGAGGTCGTGGTGACGGCACTGCCGCTGTATCACATCTTTGCATTCACGGTAAATCTGCTGGCCTTTTATCAGCGCGGTGGACGCAACATTCTGATTCCCACCCCGCGGCCGCCGAGCAACCTGAAGCGCGCGTTCGAAAATTACAAAGTCACGTGGTTGACGGGCGTGAACACGCTGTTCAACGCGTTGATGAATGAACGCTGGTTTGCCGACAGCCCGCCCAAGCACCTTCGTTACTCGGCTGCTGGCGGGATGGCCTTACAGGCATCCGTTGCGGAACGCTGGCGCGAATTGACCGGCACTCCTATTGTCGAAGGGTACGGGCTCACCGAGACCGCGCCGGCCTTGGCGTTCAACCCGTTTGGCGGACTCAACAAGGATGGCACAATCGGAATTCCTGTACCGTCGACCGACATCAAACTTGTCAACGACGCCGGTAAGCCAGTCGGTGTTGGCGAACCGGGCGAATTGGTCGCTAAAGGGCCGCAGGTCATGCTCGGCTATTGGAACAGCGAAGCGGAAACAAAGTTTGCGATGACGGACGGCTGGTTCCACACGGGTGATATCGCCCAGATGGACGCGGATGGATACTTCACTATCGTCGACCGCAAAAAAGACCTGATCCTGGTGAGCGGCTTCAACGTTTTCCCGAACGAAGTGGAAGAACAAATCGCGGCTGTCCCGGGAGTTCTCGAGGTCGGCGTCATCGGAGTTCCGGACGGCAAGACGGGCGAGGCGGTGCACGCGTACATCGTCGCCACCGCGCTAAAGCCCACCACGGAGGCGATCGTGGCGCAGTGCCGCGAGCACCTGTCCGCATACAAGGTCCCGCAGAAAGTCTTTTTCGTGGACGAACTTCCTAAGAGCCCCATCGGCAAGATTTTGCGGCGTGAGCTGCGTGATCAGGTGACGGGTGCTTCGAAAACCCCGAAGGGTGCATAACCATGATTGATTCATTCGTCGTAATGGCCGCTGAAGCGACCAACCAAGCCACGGTCGTCAATGAGTTCGAACAGTCTCTGTTGAGAATCTTTATTCTCATCATCATGTTTGGCCTGGGAGCCGGACTCACACCACGCGACTTCGGTCTTTCAATTCGCCGCCCTTGGGGTCTCATCATCGGGTGGGTCACCCAGTTTGGCATCATGCCGCTGACTGCGTATTTCCTCGTTATCGCCGTTCTGTTGCCATTCACTCAAGGCCCTGAGGTTGCTTATATTGCCCTCGGTGCACTCATCATGGGTGCGGTCCCTGCTGGGACAACGTCGAACCTTTTTACCTATTTCTCAAAAGGTAACCTCGCATTGAGCGTTGTAATGACCGTCAACTCAACACTGTGGGCGTTCGTCATGACGCCATTGATGCTGTGGCTTTACTCGAGTCTCTTGGACTTCGACGAAACACTTAGTATCGACTTCCGCGAACTCGCCATCGTGATTGTGGGGCTAATCATTCCGGTTGCACTGGGAATGCTCGTGCGTCGACTCAGCGCCAACGCGGGCGCCGTCCTCGAGCTGGTCGGTGGCGTTTTCGGAGTGCTGTTCATTCCGTTCCTCATCGCCATCTGGGTGCCACGAAACTGGCAGCTGCTGCTCACTACCGAGTGGCCGACCTACGCGGTGTCCATTGGGCTCGGTGTCGTTGGCATCACAGTGGCGTACTTCATCGCAACGGCCATTCGACTCCACCCGATGAACGCCCGAACGATCGCGCTCGAGACCGGAATCCAGAACGGCCCACTCGCCATTGCAGTCATCGTTGCGGTGTACATCGACAGCCCCGGGCTGGACTCGATTCTTTTGGTCCCTGCTCTCTATTCTCTGTTCATCGTGCTGATTTCGACTGGTGTGACGTTTATCTTCCGTCGCGCCAATTTTGCCGAAGAACAGAAGATACCCAACCTGCTCTAGCAAACCCGTTGCGTCCAACCCGTCGTCCGACACCGCTGTCGGTAGGCTGGAGTTCTCGGGGCGATAGCTCAGCTGGTTAGAGCAGCGGACTCATAATCCGTCGGTCGCGGGTTCAAGCCCCGCTCGCCCTACTTCTCGAAACCTATACGGTAATTTGTGAAAGGCGGGTGCAATGGCGACGTTCCTCAGACCGGGACCTGGCGTCGGAAGTGTCGAGCATTTCTATCATTTCACCCTGGAGTACTTGCTGCCCTTGTTTGAATACGATGCGGCACACGGCATCGCTGGTAAGGGCTACGTGGTTCGGGACTGTGGGCCGTTGAACGTCTGGCTCGACTTCGTTTTTGGCCCTGACGCGTTCACGGGGGTGCCACGAGAAGATTTTGCTCAGGAACGGCCGCGCAGATTCTGGGACAAGCACATTCAGTTGGACGCCTTTGCCGGTCAAGAGGGTATCTCGATCGACTCGGCGCGATTCTCCCGGGTGTTGGCCGCGTTTCGAGAGAAGTTCATGCCCCCGGTTGCTGACCGGAACGCGATCACGATCATCGAACGTCGCGCACCCTCGTCGTTCTACACGGAGGGTGCGGCGGAGATACCGGGTGGTGGCTCAACCCGTCGCTCAATCAGCAATCTGGACCAACTTGCGCAAACCTTGTCAGCCAGCCACCCCGTGAGAGTGGTGGATTTCGCTGCCATGACTCCCGCCGACCAAATCGACACAATTAACACGACAGCGGTGTTAATCGGGCAACACGGTGCGGGGCTCACGCATTCCCTGTTTTTGCACAACGACGCCATCCTCGTTGAGTTGAATACGACCGACTGGGACCAAATCTGGTACCAAAACCTGAACTCCGACCTGGGTCTGCGGTACCACAGGTTTTCCATCGACGGACTGCACACGACGCTATCGGGCGAGATGATCGAGGAGATTTCGCGCCTCGTTGCCAGTCATCGTTGAACGAGTAGCGGTCAGCACATGTTCATGATCGCGCCCGAATATCGGCGATTGTGGCAACGAGACCTGCCGTTCGTTCCACCCGAGGCTTCCATCCGAGAATGTCAGCGGCCAGGCAAATGTCGGGCTCTCGCATCAACGGGTCATCGAGCGGGAGCGGCGAGTAGCTAACAATGCTGTTCGATTCGGTTAGTTGGATAACTTCGCGTGCAAGATCGGTCATCGATACCGGCTGAGGGTTTCCTAGATTAACCGGGGTGTGGTACCCCGACCGTTCAAACAACGCTAGGAGCCCGTCAATGAGGTCGTCGACAAAGCAGAAGCTGCGCGTTTGTGTGCCCTCTCCGTGGACGGTCAACGGCTCGTGGTGCAATGCCTGGGTGATGAACTGAGGGACCACGCGTCCATCGTCCAATGCCATGCGAGGCCCGTAAGTGTTGAAGATACGGGCAATACGTATGTCAACGGAAAACTCTCGGAAGTAGTCGACGAATAGCGTTTCGGCAGCCCGCTTTCCTTCGTCGTAGCACGCTCGGATTCCGATCGGGTTGACGTTCCCCCAATACGCTTCCGATTGCGGAGACTCGCGAGGGTCCCCGTAAACCTCCGAGGTGGAGGCCTGTAGAACGGGTACGCCTCGCTTTCGGGCCAATTTGAGGGAATTAATCGCTCCGAGAATCGACGTTTCAATTGTCCGAGTCGGATTCCGTTGGTACTGCAAGGGCGACGCGGGACACGCGAGATTGAAAATCCCATCAACGTCGACATCGAACGGAGTGGTGACGTCCCAGTCGAGAACGTCGAAATTGTCATGGGACACAAGATGCGCAATGTTGTCGGCTGAACTGGAGGAAAAGTTGTCGAGCGCGACTACCGAATGACCCGATTTCAACAAGCGCTCACACAGGTGGGAACCCAGAAAGCCGCTTCCTCCCGTTACTAGATAGCGCACTGTGCCAGCCTAACGCTTTGGGTGGTGTGGGAAGTCTCGCGGCGACGTGTACCCACCGCGGACGTGGTGCACGTGGCGTCGCAGCGCCAAACTTACGCCAAATTCCGAATCACGTACACTTTCCGAACGGTGTCATGAACCGTCCACACACCCGTCCAGCCGGCGGGAGTGACGAGTGTGCTGCCCGGACCAAGTTCGACCGTTTCGCCTGTGTCCGAGCGCACCGTCGCGGTTCCCGAGAGGATTATGGCAATTTCGTCGTACCCGTCTCTCGACGCAGTAAATGTGCCCGGGGTGCACTCCCACACGCCCGTTTCCAGTGTTCCATCCTCCGACGTCCAGGTGGATGCGCTGGTTTCCGTTTGTCCGTCGAGGCTTGTCGGCTTCGGCACGTGCGCTGGCAGCGACATCGAGTTCGCATCGGACGTGTGAATCGTGGGTACAGCGTCCATGGGGTCTCCTTGGGTGAGGCAATAGTGCTTGAGGTGCTTTCGACCCTACACGCGCTCCTCGGTGCGCCCCACACCCCTCGCCCTAGACTGTGAATCCTATGCACGTTCTTATCTTCTGCGAACAACATCCCCACACGCTGGGGGGTGCACAGGTGTCGGTGAAACTTCAGGCGGATTTTCTCGAGCGAGCCGGACACGTTGTGACGTTCGTGTCGCCCGCGCTTCGAACTGGCCCGGTCGACGACGAGCGCTTTATCGACCTTCCGTCCCGAGCGATTCCGACCGTGCGGGAATACACCTGGATTTGGCCGAGCCAGAAGCATCTCGACCAGATTGAACGAGCTCTGCTCACACGTCCCGCTGTAGACGTGGTTCACGTACAGTCCGATTTCTGGGGTGCGGCCCTGGGATTCCGATTTGGACGGGAACACCACCTTCCGATCGTGTACACGCTCCATCACCGACTCGACGTCGGCGTCGATCGCTCCGTCCCGTTCCCGAGACTGTTTTACTCGCTCCTTGGCGCCTGGCAGAAATGGGCGCTCGGGGCCGATGGGGTTGCGCGTCCGAAGGACGCCTTTGATTACCTTGCCCGCTACGCTCATCACTGCGATGTCGTCACGGCACCGTCCGAGCACTTCGCGAGGCTGCTCACGGAACGGGATGTCGTTTCCCGTCAACACCCCGATATCGCCGTGGTTCCGACCGGCGTCAGCGACGATGTTTTGGATCGAGTTGCGCGAGTGCCGCGAACCCCCCGCGCCGCGGTGCGCGTCGCGTGGGTGGGGCGTTTTTCCCCCGAGAAACGGCTGCTCGAATTTCTCGCGGGCGTTGTCGAATGTGCAGAGCGACTCGATGTTGTGATTGTGGGGGACGGGGTTCTCGCATCGAAAGCAAAGGCCATCGCGGCACGCAACGTCACCTTTGCGGGGGCAGTTTCCTACGATCGAGCAGTCGAACTGATTGCCGACGCTGACATCCTCGTGCAGACTTCACACGATTTCGAAACGCAAGGCATGACCGTGACTGAGGCGGTGTCGATGGGCACACACGTTGTTCTTGTCGATTCGGCGGTGGCGGACGGGCTTCCCGCGGGTTCCGTCACCCTCACGACCGATTTGTCGCCGAGGGCGTTGGGCGAAGCGCTCGCTCGTGCCGCTCGGACGCTCGAGTCGGCGAAACCTCAGCGGGATTTGAGCAAACTGACGGCGTTTCGCCAATCCCACCGAACCGCCCAGATGATTGACGAGTACCGACGTGCGATCGCACGGTGAGCCTGTCGAACTCTTCCCCGACATTTCGGCAGAATGGGGGGATGACCGAGTCCGCCGAGAAGTTCGCACTGTTCCACTCACGGCGAGAGACGCAGGTCACGGAACCTTTCGGAAGTCTGGCGCTTGTTCTCACCCAATGGCTCGACTCCGAACAATCGGTGTGGGGTGTCCCCGGCTTGTGGGCACCGCGTTCGGACGGTAAGCCCGGTCTCGAGTTGACCGCGCTGTCCGAAGACCTCATTTCCGTCGATGGAGAAATCGTGAACGGGTCCGTGTCGCTCAACGGACCGGGTGATGCGGCACCGCAAATCGTATTTTCGGACACTCGCCGGGGAACCATCATCTCGGAGGATGGCTTGAGTGGGTTACGTGTGTGGGATTCCCGTAGCGAGTCGATCGAAAACTTTGGCGGTATCGATGTCTTCCCCCACAACCCGGACTGGATAGTTACGGGATTGTGGAAGCCGAACCCGTCCGGCACGACTATGGACGTCGAAAAAAAGACGGGCTCGGCCAAGGCGGAAGTCATTCCGGGTGAAATCGAGTTCACCCACGATGGTCACTCGGTATCCCTGGCAACAATCGGGACGGGCAAAGCGCTGCAGATCGTTTTCGCCGACCTGACCAACGAGTCGGAAACCTATTCGGTGGGCCGGTTCTTGTTTGTCGTCCCCAACCCGGACGGCACGGTGACGATGGACTTCAACTATGCGGTGTTGCCACCCTGCGCATTTTCGTACAACTTTAATTGTCCGATTCCTCCTCGGCAGAATCGACTGCCGTTCGCCGTCCGAGCCGGAGAGAAAAACGTGCTGTCCGCCGAGGGCGGCCTGCTTCACGCGTAGCAATCTAGCGGTCGCGCGAATTGGACAATCCGCGCTGTCACGCGCATACTTAATACTCCATCTGAAGTGCCCGTTCGAGGGGAAGTCGAGCGGACCGAGGAGGATGGATGAAGGATGCTCACGGAGTGATTCACATTCACTCGTGCCCCGTCGCGCTCGCACCCAATGTCGAGTGGACGATTTCCCACGTGCTGGGAACTACGGTCCAACTATCGTGGTCCGATCAATCCTGTGAGCCTGGCACTGTCCGCGCCTCAATGGAATGGTCGGGGCCGGCGGGCTCGGCAGCGAGGTGCACGTCGGCGCTTCGCGGTTGGGACCAAACTCGTTTCGAAGTGTGGGAGCCCACCGGCGACGGTCGGGATGGGGTTCGCTACGCTCACACTCCCGCACTGGGAGTCTTTTTCACGCTGACCGACGCCGCGGGAAACTCGATGGTCGGGGAGGATCGTGTTCGCTACGCGATGGAATTAGCGCAGGGGGACGCAGCGGAATTGGAACACGAGTTGGCTCGTGCGCTGGGGTTCGCGTGGGATGATGAACTGGAGCCGTACCGGCAGACGGCCACCAACCTGGTCACACCGCTGCGTCAGCGAACATCGGCCAATTAGACCGACTTCACGACGATGACGGCGTTGTGCCCGCCGAATCCAAACGAGTTGCTAATCGCGACAACCGAGTCCGGCAGCGGACGCGGTGTCACCACGACGTCGAGCGGAATCGCCTCGTCTTGATTGTCGAGGTTAATTGTGGGTGCCGCGATTTTGTCCCGCGCCGACAGAACGGTGAACATCGCTTCGAGTGCTCCTGTACCGCCCAGCAAATGTCCCGTGGACGATTTTGTCGCCGAGACCGGGATTTCCTTGATCCGGTCGCCGAAAACTCGGTGGAGGGCGGTGTATTCGGCGATATCTCCGACGGGGGTCGAGGTGGCGTGGGCGTTGATGTAGTTCACATCCGCCGGCGTCAGACCTGCGTCCGCCAGCGCGTCCACTACGGCCCGTGCAGCACCGGTTCCTTCTGGGTCGGGCGCGGTGATGTGGTGTGCGTCGGATGACACCGAACCACCCGCGATTTCGGCATAGATTGTCGCGCCGCGGGCTTCCGCATGTTCGCGGGTTTCAAGAATGAGGACGGCAGCGCCTTCACCGAGCACAAATCCGTCGCGGTCCTTGTCATAAGGTCGGGACGCGCAAGCTGGTTCATCGTTTCGCGTCGACAGCGCGTGCATCGCTGCGAAAGCCGCAATCGGTAGGGGGTGAATGACCGATTCGGTGCCACCACAAATCACGACATCCGCCAGCCCTGCACGAAGGTGGTTGACCGCGTTGGAGATTGATTCGGTGCCCGAGGCGCAGGCGGAAACACATGTACGGGCCCCGCCTCGAGTTTCGAGGTCCATCGAAATCGCGGCGGCCGCGGCGTTGGGCATGAGCATGGGGATGGTCATCGGAAGCACCCGACGCGGGCCCTTTTCCTTCATCACGTCCCAAGCATCGAGAAGGGTGTTGAGTCCGCCGATCCCGGTTGCAAAGTCCACCAGAACACGTTCCCGAGGATCCGTAGGCGAACCCGCATCGGCCCAGGCCTCACGGGCTGCGATCACCGCGAGTTGAGCGGACGGGTCGAGTCGCTTGATTTCCAGTCGCTCCAAAACATCCGCCGCGGGCACCTTCACACGACCGGCAAAAGTGACGGGGAGCTGGTGCTGCTCGACCCATTCTTCGGTCAGCGAGCGGATACCGCTTTCGCCGCGAAGAAGGGCGTCCCAGGTGTCACGAGCGTTTCCGCCCAGGCACGACGTCGCACCGATACCCGTCACAACGATGGTGGTCATGTGGCTACTCTTCCCTGTCGATCGGTGGGGACAACAGTGCGGCGGGGTTTACCCCCGCCGCACAATTCGTGTTAGGACTGGGCCGAAACGATGTAGTTCACGGCGTCATCGACCGTCTTTAGCTCGTTGACCTTGTCGTCGGGAATCTTGACGCCAAACTCTTCCTCGGCATTGACGACGATCGTCATCATCGAGATTGAGTCAATGTCGAGGTCGTCCGCGAACGACTTCCCGAACACAACACTCTCGACGGGAACGCCAGTCTCGTCATTGACGAGGCCTGCGAGGCCTGCGAGGACCTCATCCTTGGACTGAGCCATTATTTCTCCTTAGGTGAATGTGATGTAACAGTCCCCATTTTATGGGGTTGAGCGCAATCCGCTACGGAAGGCGCACAATCTGGGCGGCATAGACGAGTCCCGCTCCAAATCCGATGATGAGTGCAAAGCCGCCACTGAGTTCAGGGTTCTCGGCGAGAACGCGATGCATGGCGAGCGGAATCGACGCTGCGGATGTGTTTCCGGTGGTTTCAATGTCGCGCGCGATCACCACGCTGTCCGGCACCTTGAGTTGTTTGGCAAACTCGTTGATGATGCGCATGTTGGCTTGATGGGGGATAAACGCGGCTAGGTCGTCGGCCGTGATGCCAGCTTCGTCGAGCGCTTGCTGCGCCACCTTCGCCATTTCCCAGACCGCCCACCGGAAAACGGTTTGACCGTCTTGGCGCAGTGTCGGGAAGTGCCCGTCTCGGTCATCAAAGGCTTCGCGAAGTGGGCGATCCATTCCGACCGAGTCCCATTTTGCGCCATCCGAACCCCACACAGTCGGCGATATCCCCGCCGCGTCGGCGGGTCCAATGACCACGGCACCGGCTCCATCCCCGAGGAGAAACGAGATGGTTCGGTCGGTTGGATTCGCAATGTCGCTGAGCTTTTCTGCTCCGATGACGAGGACGTAGGTGGCGGTTCCTGCTCGTACGAGCGCGTCCGCCTGAGCGATGCCGTAGCAGAATCCCGCGCACGCAGCCGACACGTCGTAGGCAGCAGCCGGTGTGGCCCCGACGCGATCCGCGACGAGCGACGCCATCGACGGCGTCTGAACTTCGTTGGAAATGGTGGCGATAATCACCGCACCGATTTCGGACGCGGAAATTCCCGCTTTGTCGATTGCCTCCTGTGCCGCGGTTGTCGCGAGGTCCGCCGCGCTGACATGAGCGCTAGCGCGCGTTCGACTGATGACGCCCGTTCGCTGCCTAATCCATTCGTCACTCGATTCGATGGGGCCGACGATGTCATCGTTCGGCACGTTCAGGTCACCTCGAGCAGCGCCCACCGACAGAATTCGGGTGTACGCGGATCCGACCGTTTGTTTGAGAACGGGTTGAGTCATGATGCCTCCAATAGTTCGTGGGCTGCCGCGAGATCGTCGGGAGTTTTGATGGCGACGGTGGGTAACCCTTTAATTCCACGCTTAAGGAGCCCCGTTAGCGCCCCTCCCGGGGCGAGCTCGACGACGCTGGTCACGCCGTCCCGGGTGAACGATTCCATACACAGGTCCCAACGAACCGGGCTTTCGACCTGACCGACCAACAGGTCGCGGTAGGCGTCCCCGTTGTCGACCTGACGACCGTCACGATTGCTGTAAATCGTCGAATGGGGATTCGTGGTGGAAACCGATTCGGCGGCGGCGCGCAACGTCGCGACCGCTCCGGACATGAACGAGGTGTGGAATGCGCCCGCCACCTGTAGAGGGATTACTCGGGAACCAGCAACGGGAGACTCCGCGAGCCGAGCCAGCGAGTCGAGTGGACCCGCCACGACGACCTGCCCACCGCCGTTCATGTTGGCCGCAACCAGACCGAATGTTGCCAACGCTTCGTCGAGTTCGGCGCTGTCACCACCGATCACCGCGCTCATCCCGGTGGCGATAGTCGCTGCCTCGGCGGCCATCGCGCGGCCGCGAACCCCGACGAGGCGCAGTGCGTCCGTGTCGCTGAGAATGCCCGCGAAATGCGCGGCGGCGAACTCGCCGACCGAGTGTCCCGCGAAACCGATCGCTGCGGTGGTGTTGTTACGCAACAACACGGTGCCGGAAACGATTGACGCCGCCACGATGAGCGGCTGGGCGATGTCGGTGGATCGAATGGTGTCGGCGTCCGAGGTCGTGCCGTGAGTGATGAGGTCAACGTCCGACGCGTCGGAGAGCAACTCGAGGTGCTCACGCACGCCGTCGATTTCGAGCCACGGCGTGAGGAAACCCGGTGTTTGCGATCCCTGACCAGGTGAGGCGATGATAATCATTCGATTCCTACGCGTCCCCGCCGGGGTTCCCCGTCGTGCCCGCCGTTACATCGTCGAGGCGGTATCGCTGGAACGCGTCGATGACGACGGACCGGTCAATTTCGCCCCGCTTTGCGAGTTGCTCGAGAACGCGAACCACGATGGATTCGGTATCGATGGCGAAGTGGCGTCGAGCCGCTGCGCGAGTGTCCGAAAAACCGAAGCCGTCCCCGCCCAGGGTGGCAAAATCGGTGGGCACGTAGGGGCGGATTTGATCGGCAACGGCGTGCATGAAATCGCTCACCGCGATGACCGGCCCACGTTCGCCGCGGAGCTTTTCAGTGACGTAGGGAATTCGCGGCAGTTCCGCCGGGTGAAGGAAGTTGTAGCGGTCCGAATCGCGTCCGTCGCGGCGCAACTCGTTCCACGACGTGACCGACCACACGTCCGCCGCCACATTCCAGTCGCTCGCGAGGATCTCTTGGGCTTTCAACGCCCATGGCACCGAGACACCACTGGCGAGAATCTGCGCCGGGATTTGCCCACTCGAAGCCGCACGATATTTGTACATTCCGCGCAATAGTCCGTCGACATCGACGCCGGCGGGCTCCGCGGGTTGAATCATGGGTTCGTTGTACACCGTCAGGTAGTAGAAGACGTTCGGGTCAGCGTGTTGCCCGCCGTACATCCGCTCGAGGCCTGCCTTGACGATGTAGCTAATCTCGAATGCAAATGCCGGGTCGTAGGCGAGGACAGCATCATTGGTCGATGCGATGAGGTGAGAGTGCCCGTCGGCGTGCTGCAGACCTTCACCCGTCAGCGTTGTCTTTCCCGCCGTAGCTCCGATGATGAAGCCTCGGGCCATCTGGTCACCAGCGAGCCACATCTGGTCGCCGGTGCGTTGGAAACCGAACATCGAATACAACACGTAGATCGGAACCATCACCTCGCCCTGAGTAGCGTATGAGGTTCCCGCAGCGACGAAGGCGGCCATAGCTCCGGCTTCGTTGATACCGGTGTGGAGTATTTGCCCCTCGACGCTCTCTTTGTAGGCGAGTAAGAGTTCGCGGTCGACCGAAACATAATTCTGTCCCGCCGGGTTATAAATCTTTGAGGTCGGGAAGAACGAGTCCATTCCGAACGTGCGCGCTTCGTCGGGAATGATCGGTACGAACCGTTTCCCCATGCTCTCGTCGCGCAGCAGGTCTTTGAGCAATCGCGCGAACGCCATCGTGGTCGCGACCTCTTGTTTGCCGCTGCCTTTTTTGGCGAGTTTGTAATGCTTGTCATCGGGCAGGGCGATTGGGGCGGGAACGTGCCGGCGCTGCGGAATAGCTCCGCCGAGTTCGCGACGTTTAGCCAGCAGGTATTGAATAGCGGGGTGGTTCGGTCCCGGATTGTAATACGGCGGTCGATACGGGTCGGCTTCCAATTCGGCATTGGAGATGGGAATCCGTAAGTCGTCCCGGAACGATTTCAGCACGTCCAGTTTCAGCTTCTTCATTTGGTGGACTGCGTTTCGTCCCTCGAAGGTCTTTCCGAGACCGTAACCCTTGACCGTTTTTGCGAGGATGACGGTGGGCTGACCCTTGTGGGACAGCGCTTCGGAATACGCCGCGTACAACTTGCGGTAATCGTGACCGCCGCGCTTAAGATCCCAGATTTGAGCGTCCGTCCAATCGGCGACCATGGCGGCAGTGCGCGGATCGCGACCGAAAAAGTTTTCGCGGATGTACTTGCCCGACTCCGCTTTGAAGGTTTGAAAGTCGCCGTCGGGAGTGCTGTTCATCAGGTCACGAAGAGCGCCGTCGGTGTCGTTGACTAAGAGCGTGTCCCACTGGCGGCCCCAGACCACCTTGATGACATTCCAGCCGGCCCCGCGGAAGAAGGACTCGAGTTCCTGGATGATTTTGCCATTACCGCGAACGGGTCCGTCCAGGCGCTGAAGGTTGCAGTTCACGACAAAGGTGAGGTTGTCCAGGCCGTCGTTGGCTGCTAACTGCAGCGCTCCGCGCGACTCGACTTCGTCCATTTCGCCGTCACCGAGGAACGCCCACACGTGCTGGTCGGAACAGTCCTTGATGCCACGGTTGGTCAGGTACTTGTTGAACTGAGCCTGGTAAATCGCATTGATTGGACCGAGTCCCATCGACACGGTCGGGAATTGCCAAAAATTCGGCATGAGTCGGGGGTGCGGGTAGGACGAGAGCCCTCCGGCGAAGTGCGATTTTTCTTGGCGAAAGCCGTCGAGTTGATCCTCGGACAACCGACCTTCGAGAAATGCGCGGGCATACATTCCCGGGGCCGCATGACCCTGGTAGAAAATTTGGTCGCCGCCGCCGGGGTGGTCGGGTCCGCGGAAAAAGTGATTGTGCCCAACCTCGTAAAGAGACGCACTCGACGCATAAGAACCGATGTGCCCCCCGACGCCGACCCCCGGTCGTTGCGCGCGGTGAACCATGACAGCCGCGTTCCAACGAATCCACGACCGGTACTCGCGTTCGACGTCCTCATCGCCGGGGAACGCGGTCTCGTTCTCGGGAGCGATGGTGTTCAGGTAATCCGTCGTCGGCACCATCGGAACGCCGAGGTGCAGCTCTTTGGACCTCTTCAACAATGACAACATCAAGTCGCGACCGCGCTCATGACCCTGCGCCGAGACGACCTCGTTGAGCGAGTCTTGCCATTCGGCGGTCTCGTCGGGATTGGTGTCTAGGTGTGACGACGAATACGGATCTTGGTCATTTACGCTCATCGGGGTGCTCTTCCAATCAATGGTGGCGAGGAAGTGGCGCCGGCAGGGTTGCGCTGGCGCCTTACCAATCCTAGACCGCCGTGTGCTCGACGACGGATATCCCATAAGATTGTCGAACAAGGGCCTGTAGCTCAGTTGGTTAGAGCGCCACGTTTACACCGTGGATGCCGGGAGTTCGAGTCTCTCCGGGCTCACTCAAGTAACTGTTAACATTCGCTTGCCGAGCGCGACGATATCTCGCGAGAGTCCACCGGACTCTCGCGGGGCTCACCCACCTTTACCTTCAGAATTGCCTGCCGAGCGGGACGATATCTCGCGAGAGTCCACCGGACTCTCGCGGGGCTCACCTCGAACGCTATGCGTCGATGATGTGAACGAGCGTGTCGATGAAGCCCTCGAAGGTGGACGAGTTCTTGATCACCTCGGACATCCGCCCGCGGTCAGAAAAGACATCCACGAATTGTTCGAAGACGGATTGGAACTCGTCGCGACCACTCGCCGCGAACGCGATCAACGCGACAACGTTGACTCGGTGGTCACCCCAGTCCGTCGCCGTTTCATTAATCGCGATGGCGATGGTGGGTTTCTCTGCGGTCATCGACATGGCGTGGGGGACCGCGAGGCCGTCGACAAAGACCGTGGAGGACAATCGCTCGCGTTCGATGGCGCTGTCGATGTAGTCATCACCGATGATTCCGAGCGATGTGAGTGATTCGCCCAACGTCCGAATAGCGGACTCGGGACCGGCAAATTCGACATTTCGGAAAAAGGTTTCGGGACGGAAAAACTCGAGCAGCCGTTCGCGAATCACCACGCGACGACGGCTTCGGCGGGTTCGAGCAGCCGCTTTCCTCACCTCGGCCACATCGTTTTCGGTGAGAAACGGTTGAACCTGGATGATCGTGTCCAGCGCGAACGGAAGCGGGATTGTGGTGATCACGATGTCCGTCGTGATGTCGGTCGCCCGCACATCGGTGCGCGTGATGACCGATTCGATGGTGATTTCTGCGCCGAGAATTTTTTCGATGCTCTCGCGCATCACGATATGAAGGTCGTAATAGGACGGGCTCACAATTGTCGCCGACACCCGGTTTTTCGCCTGCGCCTGGCGCTCGAGATGGCTGCCAATATGCAGCGCAATGTACGAGATCTCGTCCTCATCGATTGTGATGTGCCGTTCCTTTTGAATCGTTGAGGCGATAAACACGGCAATATCCCACACCAGTGGGTACGAGGATTTGATCGATTTTTGGAGCGGGTTTCGTGACGGCGAATCAAAACCGGCCCGGGTGACAAGGTGACCAATGTGCAGCGCTAATCGGCCGACGAGATCCTCATTGCGAAGGTCGATGAGGTATTCGTCATAGACCAGGTCCATTGCGCGGATCGTAGTGTCCAGGTCGACCGCGTCGGCACGGGCTGTCGTGGAGGTCGAATCGCTACTCGGTGTGATGATTCGGGTGGCGAGTTGGCGGGCCAGGTACCATTCCTCGCGCGC
>JBIIFF010000080.1:0-5295 GCA_044237445.1 Microbacteriaceae bacterium
GATTGTCTTTTACGCCGTGATTTTCCTGATGGGTCTCGCCGTTCCGGCGTTCTCGACTTCGGCGATGACTTTGTTGCAAGAAACCGTCGAACCCGAACGACAGGGGCGCGTGTTCGGTTTCCTCGGGATCATCATGGCGGTGGCTATGCCCCTGGGGATGGCTATTCTCGGACCCCTCGCCGATGTGGTCCCGGTCGAAACACTTGTGGTCGTTTCGGGAATCCTGACAATGGCGATCGTCACGATCGCGGTCGTTTTGCCAGCTGGCAAGCGTGCGATTGCTGCCGCCCACGCGTCGACTGGGTCAGTTGTCAAGGAGGCACGGGCGAAAGCGCAGGGCACGAAGCGGAGGGCCTGACGGAATGGCCATTACGCCCCACGGCATTCACCACGTCACCGCTATCGCTGGCGACCCTCAGCGAAACGTTGATTTCTACACGACTGTTCTGGGCCTTCGCCTCGTCAAGCAAACTGTCAATTTTGACGCCCCTCACGTGTGGCACCTGTATTACGGCGACGAACACGGTTCGCCGTCCTCGATTCTGACGTTTTTTCCGTGGCCCGGGGTTTCACAGGGCCGAGACGGTGCTGGCATGACCAGCGCCACCTCGTTCTCGGTGCCCGCCGAATCGCTCGGATTTTGGGTACAGCATTTGGCCGGTCTCGGAGTAGAGAGAGACCGGACCACAGACTCCTCGGGGCAGGATGTGATTGAGTTGCGCGACCACGACGGCATGAGACTGCAGTTGGTGGGAACCGTCGGAGACGGGCGCAGCGGTTGGGACGGCCATGGCAATATCCCCGCCGAGCATGCCGTCCGTGGCCTCCACTCGGTGGAACTGTCGGAAACCGTCATCGACCCAACCGCCTCGATGCTGGAGGGTCTGTTGGGAATGGATTTCCACGGCGAGGCGTCGGGACGAGCCAACTTCTCGATGGGTGCCGGATCGTCGGGCGCCAAGGTTGAAATCGTCGGTGGAGTTCGTGAACAGGGTTTCCAAGCCGGCGGCACGGTCCATCACGTCGCGTTCAGCGCACCCAATCTCGCGACCATGGAAACGTGGCAGGCGGAATTGCGAGAACGCGGTGTCGCAGTGACCGAGATTATGGACAGACAATACTTCAAGAGCATTTACTTCCGGGAACCGGGAGGAGTGCTTTTCGAGATCGCAACCGATGAACCCGGCTTTGCCACTGACGAGCCGCTACTGGAACTCGGGCGAAAATTGAAGTTGCCACCGTGGCTCGAACCCAGTCGCGAACAGATTCAGCGATCGCTTCCCGAGATAAGGATTGACGCACATGGCTCATGACACCATCGACAGACCACACGTCTTCAACCGCGGCACCTCACCGCGGACGCTATTGCTGCTCCACGGAACCGGTGCTGACGAGCATGACCTTATTGCCCTGGGTACGGCAATCGACCCAGCGGCGTCACTGCTGTCGCCCCGCGGAATGTATATCGAAGCGGGTATGAATCGCTTTTTTGAACGATACCCCGACGGAACCTTCAACGAGGCATCGATTGACGTGGCTGTTGATGAGTTGGCGGGTTTCATCACGTCCGCCATCGCCGAATATGAAATCGACGCGGCAAACCTTTTTGGCGTCGGATTTAGCAATGGTGCTAACACCGCAGCCGCGCTGATGATCCGACACCCGCACGTGCTGACCGGTGCTGCTCTCTTTGGGTCGACGCGCCCCTATCGACAGGTCGAGCCGGTGTCGCTCGAGGGCAAATCCATCTGGCTCGCAAACGGCGACCACGACTCGTACGCACCCGTTGCAGTCAGCGAAGCGTGGGTTGGTCAGTTGCGCGATTTCGGTGCTGACGCCGTGTGGTTGAGGCACGCGGGCGGTCATCAGATCTCGGCCGAACACGTTCAGACCATTCACGACGCTCTCCGCTAGGGCTATTGATTCCTCGCGCGCATGTGGAACAATGGTCGCTCGATACCAATGTTTCTGGACCGTTGAGGAGCTTCGATGCCGCGCCAGTCTTCACGATCCGTTGTGCTGACGCTAGTCGCCGTCCTCTCGTTGTCGGCGTGTGCCCAACCCGTTGTTAGCCCCCCACCGAACCAAGTCCCGGTCCCGACTCCGACTCAATCCACGATGACGATGACTCCCGAAGACACCTGGGACGCATTTGTCCAAATCGCGGATAACAGTTGCCAAGAGGCATACTCAGGCCTAGTGGAGGAGGACGTTGCCGGACCCGACGTCGGCAAACTCAAGGTGCGACTCACCTTTGACCAAGCGGGCGAGAATTCCTTTGCCAGCATTGCGCCGAACGGCGACGCCGAGATGTTGTTGTTCAACGACTATTACGCATGCGAGGCGGAATTCCTTTTCGCGACGCTGGACGAGGACGGATCATTCCAAGGCCTCCTCGAGTATTCGCCGGATTGGCCTATCGACATAACGTTTGATGCCACAACCGGCACCTATTCCACTGCGCAGGTTTTGGAAGACGGCAGCGTTCGAAACCTGGTGTACACCGTGACCAACAATCTTTTTACGTCCGTCGACAACGTTGATTTGGGATCCAGTACGACCCTGACATATGGTCAACCAAACGCGACGCTCACTCAAGCCGTGAACGATTTCTATGACGACTATTTCGGGTACTGAGAAACGGGTTCTAGCGCTTTTTCCTCAGCGTCCGAATCACCGACGTCACCGTCGGGACACCACGTTGTGCTGGCAGTTTCCAACCGAGCGTGACCGAGAGCATTCGGATTGCCGTCGTGACCGCGACGCCGACAATGCCCGCGACCGTTACCGACTGACCGACAGACAGCAGGATGATGACGGAGGCGCCGCCGAGTCCGGCCGCCACGGCGTAGAGAGATCCGACCTGCATGAGTTGCATCGGTAGCGCCAAAAGCATGTCGCGCAGGATCGACCCGCCGACGGCCGCCGCAACGCCGATGAACAGGGCAGGGACGACGGGCAGTCCGAATGCCAGCGCCTTGGTGGTTCCGATCACGCCAAAGATTCCGATTGTCAACGCGTCCAAGACGTTGATGACCATTTCGATTCGATGAAGCAGCGATGACACGAGCATCCCGCTCAACGCGCACAGCACCGCGGTGACGAGGTACCAATTCGAGTTGAACGCGGCGATTTCGGTGGAAAGAAAGATGTCACGCACAATCGACCCGCCGAAACCGCTGACGATTCCGATGATGGCGACCCCGAGGAGGTCCAGCTCGGCACCGCGGTAGCGCGACGAAAACATCGCACCTTGCGCAGCACCAATTCCGACCGCGACCAAATCGAGCCATGCGGGGATGGCGAACAACGAGTTCATGCCTCTATTCTCTCGTGACATGGGACCGTCTAATTCCGCATCAAGCCGTTACGGATTGAAAGCGTCAATATCGTGAGGTCGTCTGAATTACACTCGAACATCTGAACAATGCCAGCGTTAGTGTCTAGAGGGGCTGGTTAGCGTAAGTTCGTAAAGGTTGCTGCGGAGAATGGGACACGAATGAACAACGTCACGATCGTGATCCCCGTCTATGGAAATCCCGAGCTGGTCATGAGGGCAGTAGATTCTGTTGTTCGCTTTGGAAGCTTGAACAACAACAAACTCATTATTGTCGATGATTGCGGTCCCGATTCCGAACAAATCCGCGAAATGGTCGATGAGGCACGCCGTTCCTCAGCCAACATTGAGTATTTCGCGAACGACAAAAACGTGGGATTCGTCAAAACCTGCAATCGCGCGGTTTTCGAACTAGACGAAACGTAGAACGATGTTCTCTTGCTCAACAGCGACGCAGAGTTGACGGACGGCGCATTGGCTGAGTTACAAGCGGTTCTGCATTTTTCGAGTCAACACGCGTGCGTGACGCCTCGAACAAATCACGGGACAATCGCGACGATTCCGTTCTACTCTCGTCGAGACCGAACCGATGACGAAGCATTCCAGTTTTTCCGCGACCACCGGACGATGCTTCCGCGTTTTTCCGTCGCTCCCGTCAGCCCGGGGTTTTGTATGTTGATTCGTCGTGACGTGATTCGTGTGCACGGCCTATTTGATCCGATATTCTCCCCGGGTTATGACGAAGAGAATGACTTCTGTCTACGAGTGAATTCCGTCGGGCTGTCGTCGGTTCTGGCGAATCACGCGTTTGTTTTTCACCGAGGTAGCAAGAGTTTTGGCTCTGAACGACAATTGAAGCTGTCACGTACACATTCGAAATTGCTGAATAAACGCTACCCGTTTTACCCACAATTGCTTGCGAACTACTTCGCCAAACGAATTGACCCAATAGACAAATTCCTCGACTATCTCAAGGCTGACTCAACGCCATCGATTCTTATTGATTGCACTGCACTGTTCCCGATGATTAACGGCACCGTGACGAACGTTTTGAGTTTCGTGGATTTCGTCAGCACCCATTCACGTTTTCTCGAAAACGAATGTAACGTCACTCTGTTGGCTAGTCGCGCGATGGTAAAACATTACCGATTGGCGCGTTTCGGCTTTCGAATCGCCTATGTCGAAGACCCCTCTGACGATCTGTTCGATGTGGGGTTCGCGGTGTCACCCATTTGGACCTTGGATTCGCTTGAACGACTGGTGTCCCGATGTTCGCGAGTTGCGGTTCTTCACTTGGACATCATTGCTGTGAGGACCTGGGAACTCAACTCAGCTGACTTCACTCGAGAGCACGCAGTGTATGCCGCCGCAGAATGGGCTGACCTCACAATTTTCATTAGTGAATCCGCTCGTAATGACTTCATGCATTTCCGGGCCGGAGCTCCGATCCGCGATCAGCGAGTTATTCCACAAGGGCTAGTAAACCGTCCACGTATTTCTAGTGACGCTACGAACCATGAAGCGGTGACCACCACAACGTCTCTCACTAACGTTGACTTCTCTTTTCGTTCACCCGATTTATGTGCGGTGTTTGTCGTTGGAAACGGCTTCAAACACAAGCAGGTGGAGCTTGCCGTCGACGCACTGCGGCAACCCGCATTCGAAGTCATTTCGTTGGGTGGTGAGGACAAGAGGGTGGGAAACGCGACGCTCATTCACTCTGGAGCTCTTGCCGAAGGCGTAATTCACAATTTGTTTCAGCAATCAGACGTGGTGGTCTTCCCGTCGGCATATGAAGGCTTTGGGCTGCCTATTGCCGAGGCTCTTCAAGCGGGGAAACCGTTGGTTGTGTTCGACACGCCAACCGCACGCGAGGTCGTTGCGATCTTTGGCGGCGCGGACAGAGTCGTCTTCTTCAGCGATTTTGCGCTGCTTGGCGAAGCAGTTGAGCTCGCTTT
>JBIIFF010000021.1:0-18601 GCA_044237445.1 Microbacteriaceae bacterium
GTGCGGCTTGACGTACGGGTCGGCGTCGCCGGCGAATTCCTTGCCCTTGGCTTCTTTTGCAACTTGAATGTCGCGCTGGTTCGCCTGGGCTAACAGGTCTTCGATGTGCGCCGAGGTTTCGGGCAGTGCGTCGAGGATGAATTCGAGTGACGGTGTCAGTCGTGCGGTGATGTTGCGTCCAACCTCGGATCGCAACATCCCCGTCGCTGACTTCAATGCGTCCCACGAGTTCTGTCGTTCTTCGTCCGTGCCATAGACCGTGAAAAAGACAGTCGCATGCTGCAGGTCGCCCGTCACGCGCACATCGGTGATCGTGACGAAACCGAGTCGGTCGTCACGAAGGCCTTTGTCGAGGCGGCGCGCAACAATTTCCTTGATGCGTTCCGCCATCTTGCGAGCGCGGTCAGGGGCAGACATTAGGCGCGAATCTTCTCTTTCATTTCGATTGTCTCGATCTCGTCACCGATTTGAATGTCGTTGTACTTGCCCAAACCGATTCCACACTCGAAGTCGGTCTTGACCTCTGAGGCATCGTCCTTGAATCGCTTGAGTGACTCGATAGCAAGACCATCGGCGATGACAACACCCTCGCGGATAACGCGTGCCTTGGAGTTTCGCGTGATCGTTCCCGAGCGCACGATACAGCCGGCGACGTTTCCGAACTTGCTCGAACGGAACACCTCGCGGATTTCGGCGACACCGCTTTGGATCTCTTCGAATTCCGGCTTGAGCATTCCCTTGAGCGACTGTTCGATCTCGTCGATCGCGTTGTAGATGACGTTGTAGAAACGAACGTCGACGCCTTCACGCTGTGCACGCTCGCGCGCCTTCGTGTCGGGACGAACGTTGAATCCGACGACAATCGCGTTGTCGATGGTGGCGAGGTTGATGTCGCTCTCGGTAATCGCACCGACTCCGCGGTGGATGATGCGGAGGGTGACGGAATCGTCGACCTCGATCTTAAGCAGCGATTCTTCGAGCGCCTCGACGGCACCCGACACATCACCCTTGAGGATGAGGTTGAGCGCTTGCACCTTGCCGTCTTCGAGGGCCTTCGAGAAGTCCTCGAGCGAGATGCGCTTGCGAGCCTTGGCCAGCAGAGCGTTGCGCTCGGCGGCTTCACGCTTCTCAGCGATCTGGCGGGCGGTGCGGTCGTCATCGGTCACGATGAACGAGTCGCCCGCGCGCGGGACACTCGACAGACCCTGGACCTGAACCGGACGAGACGGGTACGCCTCGTCGATTTTCTCGCCGTGCTCGTCGACCATCGCGCGAACGCGACCGTAGGCGGTTCCGGCGACAATCGCGTCACCGACGCGCAGGGTGCCCGACTGGATGAGCACCGTTGCGACGGCACCGCGTCCCTTGTCGAGTTTCGCTTCGATCGCGATACCGCGAGCGTCTTTGTTCGGGTTCGCGACCAGGTCGAGACCGGCGTCGGCGGTGAGCAGAACCGCGTCGAGCAGATCGTTGACACCATCACCCGTGAGGGCCGACACGTCGACGAAGATCGTGTTTCCGCCGTATTCCTCGGTCACAAGTCCGTATTCGGTCAACTGCTGGCGAACCTTCGCGGGGTTCGCGCCTTCCTTATCGATCTTGTTTACCGCGACGACAATCGGAACGTTCGCGGCCTGCGCGTGGTTGAGCGCCTCGATTGTCTGGGGCATGATGCCGTCGTCCGCCGCGACCACGAGGATCGCGATGTCGGTGACCTGAGCACCACGGGCACGCATGGCGGTGAACGCCTCGTGTCCGGGGGTGTCGATGAAGGTGATGGCGCGTTCATTGTTGTCGTGCTCGGTCCACACCTGGTAGGCACCGATGGCCTGCGTGATTCCACCGGCTTCGCCCGCGGCCACATCGGCGCGACGAATCGCGTCAAGCAGACGGGTCTTACCGTGGTCGACGTGTCCCATGACCGTGACAACCGGCGGGCGAATAACGAGGTCGTTCTCGTCCTCCTCCGCGTCAAGGTCAATGTTGAACGAGTCGAGGATTTCCCTGTCCTCGTCCTCGGGGCTCACGATCTCGATCTTGTAACCGAGCTCGGCACCGAGAACCTCGAACGTTCCGGCGTCGAGCGACTCGGTCGCCGTCGCCATCTCGCCCAATTGGAACAGAACCGTGACCAGGTTTCCGGGGGGAACCGGGAAGCCCGACATTGTCTCGATCTTGTCGGCGAAGTCGTTGATCGACGAACCCTGACGAAGACGAATGACGGTCGAGCCGTCACCACGGGGGATCTTGACGCCGCCGAGGCTCGGGGCCTCGCGCATTTCAAACTCTTGGCGCTTCGTGCGCTTGGACTTGCGGGCTTTCGACTTTCCACCACCGCGACCGAACGCACCCGCGGTGTTGCTTCCGCGACCGCGACCACCGGGGCCACCGCCGGGACGGCTCGGGCCACCACCGGGGCTACCCGGAGCAGCACCAGCACCCGCGGGACGGAAACCGCCCTGGCTGCCGGGTGGACGACCGGGTCCGCCCGTGCGCTGCTGGAACGGCGCGTTGGGACGACTACCGGGACGTGCGACGGGGCCGCCCGCCGCGGCCGAGCCGGGACGAGGTGCGCCCTCTCGAGGCATAAAAGGATTGTTTCCCGTGCGCTGCGGGCGCGGCATTGCCGGCGCGGGCATGAACGGGTTGTTGCCGCCGGGGCGGGGCATGGCCGGAGCCGCGGGCATCTCGCCGTCGTCCGTCGTGGCGGGAACCACGGGTGCGGGCGGCTTACCGCCGGCTTTGGCGGCTTCGTCTGCAGACGGAATGTCAGGCAAATCAACCTGCGCGGCCGAGCGCGCGCGGGATGCGGGTTTTTTGGCAGGCGCCGGAGCGACGTCCTGTTTCGTCAAGCCATCCGCCGTGAATGCCTCACGGAGCTTGCGGGCGACGGGCGGCTCGATCGTCGATGCCGACGACTTGACGAACTCGCCGAGCGTACCCAGCTTTTCGATGACCTGCTTGCTTTCGATGCCGAACTCTGCGGCGATCTCGTGCACGCGTGGTTTTCCAGCCACAATTCTCCTGTCCGAGGCGTACCCGGAACAGGGCACGCCACTACTGCGTTACGGAACTCATTTCGAGCCGCTCATTAGTGGTCCATCAGCCTTCAACCTTTTCTGTGATGATGTGGGCAACGAGCCCGCCTGTCTCGAATGGTCCCGAGCGACGAAAAGACCGAGAGAGACCGCCCCGCGAAACCGCGCTGTTCACGCAATCCGCTGTGGGGTGGACCCATGCGCCGCGACCGGGGGCCGTTGCCGACGAATCGACCACAACCGTGTTCCCAGCCAGCACAACCCTCGTGAGAAGGTCTCGTTCATCGCGCGAGCGACAACCGATGCAGGTTCTGACAGGTTTCATTCTAGCCTGCGGTTACAGCAACTCGTCCATCAGTGCGTCGCTCTTCACATCGATCTTGGCGCGGGTCAACATCGCGGCGAGACGAGCGTTCTGTCCGTCTTTACCGATCGCCAGCGACAACTGGTATTCGGGGACGAACGCGCGAACGGCGTTGATGCTCGCATCGACGAGGACGGCCTTCGTGACTTTCGCGGGGCTCAGAGCGTGAGCGACGAATTCGGCGATGTCGGGCGAATAGTCGACGATGTCGATCTTTTCGTCGCCGAGTTCCTTGGACACGTTACGAACACGTGCACCGAGTTCCCCGATGAACGCGCCCTTCGCATTGAAGCCGGGTTCGGTCGAGAACACGGCAATCTTGGTGCGGTGGCCCTGGTGTCGCGAAATCGCGGCGACCTTGACGAGCCCCTGACCGATTTCCGGAACCTCGAGCTCGAACAAGCGACGAACCAGGTCGGGGTGATGGCGGCTCACCGTGATCGACGGGCCCTTCATCCCCTTCTTGACGTCAGTGATGACGACGCGAATTCGCTTGCCGTGGGTGTAGTCCTCGCCCGCGACCTGCTCGGGTGACGGCATGACCGCCTCGAGGTTCTTGCCGATGAGGACGTGGACCATCTTGGCGTTCGACGACTGCTGGATGACACCCGAGATGAGGTCGCCCTTCTTGTGGCTGAACTCGCCGAGAATCTTCTCGTCATCGAGCGCGCGAATGCTCTGGAACAGGACGCGCTTGGCCTCGGCGACCGCGATGTATCCGAAATCGGTCGTGTCCACGACCTCTTCGCCCGTGAGTTCGTCCTCGTCGTTGTAGACGGGAGCAAAAATCGTGATGTCGCCGCCCTTGCGGTCGAGGCTCACGCGCGCACGGATGCGGCCCTTCTCGTCCTCGAGTTTGACGGCCGTCGGCTTGTAATCGACATCGTTCGGAATCGGGGTGATGTGCTTGATGTATGCGCGGACAACCGCGTCTTCCACGATGGTGGCAAGTTCCTCGAAAGGAATCTCTTTCTCGACCTCAACGTCACGCAGTTGTTGGATATCGATGTGCATGGCGCACCCCCTATTCAGTTGTGGACAAACTTACCGCACGGTTGCGGTGGTGAGCCACGCGAGCGCTTCCGTCGCCGGAACCTCGTGGCGTTCGCCGCTGCGGCGATCCCAGACTTCGACCACACCGTCGGCCGCACCGCGACCGGCGATGACGATGTACGGCACACCGATGAGTTCCGCGTCGCCAAACTTGACGCCGGGCGACACCTTGGGGCGATCGTCAATCAACGTTTCGAAACCGGCCGTTTCGAATTCGGCGGCGACGGTCTCGGCGAGCGCGAGTGCCGCATCGTCTTTACCCGTCGCGATGACGTGAACGTGGAACGGCGAGACCTCGATCGGCCAGATGAGACCGCTCTCGTCGTGGTTCGTTTCGGCAATAACCGCGAGGATTCGCGTGACGCCGATGCCGTACGAGCCCATCGTGACAGTGACGAGTTTGCCGTTTTCGTCGAGGACCTTGAGCCCCAACGCCTCGGCGTACTTGCGACCGAGTTGGAAGACGTGGCCGATCTCCATACCGCGGGCGGTGTGAATCGGACCAGAGCCGTCGGGGGCCGGGTCGCCGTCGCGGACCTCGGCGATGTCGGCGATGCCGTCGGCGGTGAAGTCCCGACCGGCAACGAGGTTGAACACGTGCTTCTGGTCCTCGTTCGCACCCGTCACCCAGGCCGTGCCGTCAACAACACGGGGGTCGAGCAAGAACCGAACTTTAGCTGTTCCCTTTTCGCCGAGGACAGCGCCCTTGGCGGACCACGGGCCGATGTATCCCTTGACGAGGGCTTTGTTCTTGGCGAAGTCCGCCTCGGTCGCGGCTTCGACGGCGGCGGGCGCGAATGCGGCCTCGGCGCGTTTCATGTCCACCTCGCGGTCGCCCGGAAGTCCGACGGCGACGAGTTCGCGCGTGCCGTCCAGGTTTGTCAGGGCAAGAACCACGTTCTTGAGCGTGTCGGCGGCCGTCCAGGGACGATCGGCGCGGGCGTGGTTCGCGTTGGCGAGCGCCACGAGCGTCTCGATGGTCGGGGTGTTGGGGGAATCGAACACGGTCGCTGCGGGCTGGCCGTCGATGGGGATTTCGGCGGGGACGGTCGTGCGATACGCCTCGACGTTGGCGGCATATCCGCTGTCGGACTGGACGAACGTGTCCTCACCGATCGGGGTCGGGTGCAGGAACTCTTCCGACTTGCTGCCGCCCATCGCGCCGGCGTCCGCCGACACAATCACATAGTCGAGCCCGAGGCGCGTGAAAATCCGCTCATACGCGTCGCGCTGTGCCTGATACGACTGTTCGAGGCCCTCGTCGGTGTAGTCGAACGAGTACGCGTCCTTCATCGAAAACTCTCGGCCGCGCAGAAGCCCCGCGCGGGGGCGCGCCTCGTCGCGGTACTTGTCCTGAATCTGATAAATCGCGAGTGGCAAATCCTTGTACGAGTTGTACAGGTCCTTCACCAACAGGGTGAACACTTCTTCGTGCGTCGGTGCGAGCAGATAGTCGGCGTCTTTGCGGTCCTTGAGACGGAAAATGCCATCCCCGTATTCGGTCCAGCGGCCCGTCACCTCGTAGGGCTCGCGCGGAAGCAGCGCGGGAAAATGGACCTGTTGCGCTCCGGCCCGTTCCATCTCGTCGTGAATCACCTGTTCGACTTTGCGCCGAACCCGAAGCCCGAGTGGCAGCCAGGCAAAGATGCCCGGGGCCTGGCGACGAATGTAGCCGGCGCGCACGAGGAGGCGGTGCGACGTGACTTCCGCGTCGGACGGGTCTTCGCGCAGAGTGCGGACGAACAGGTGAGAGAGACGGGTAACCACGGGTGTCAGCCTATCGCGCGGGTGCTGCTCGGGGCTTCCACCCCGCTTCCCCCCTGCTTCCACCTGTTTTTTCACACAATCTGGGCTTTCCCACCTGTTTTTTCACACAAGTCTGGGTTTTGCACCATAATTCGGGCGAAAAACGTGTTTTGTGTGAAAAAACGGGTGGGGGCTCTAAGCCGAGGTGGTTACGACGGGGGTGCCCGTCTCGCTCGCGGGCATCTCGGCCGCGAGGCGATTCGCTTCTTCGATGAGGGTGGCGACAATCTCGGATTCGGGGACGGTCTTGATGACCTCGCCCTTGACGAAGATCTGGCCGCGGCCGTTGCCCGAGGCGACACCGAGGTCGGCTTCGCGAGCCTCGCCCGGACCGTTGACGACACAGCCCATAACGGCGACGCGCAGCGGGACGGTCATTCCTTCGAGTCCCTTGGTGACGTCTTCGGCGAGCGTATAGACATCGACCTGCGCGCGACCACACGACGGGCACGACACGATTTCGAGCTTGCGCTCGCGCAGGTTGAGCGACTCGAGAATCTTGAGCCCGACCTTGATTTCTTCGGCAGGAGGGGCCGACAGCGACACGCGGATGGTGTCGCCGATTCCCTCGGCGAGGAGGATTCCGAACGCGGTGGACGACTTGATGGTTCCCTGGAAGGCGGGGCCGGCTTCGGTGACGCCGAGGTGGAGTGGCCAGTCGCCGCGCTCGGCGAGTTGGCGGTACGCCTTGACCATGACAATGGGGTCGTTGTGCTTGACGGAAATCTTGAAGTCGTGGAAGTCGTGTTCCTCGAACAGGCTTGCTTCCCAGACGGCGCTCTCGACGAGGGCCTCGGGGGTCGGTCGGCCGTACTTCTCTAGCAGGCGAGGGTCGAGCGAGCCGGCGTTGACACCGATGCGAAGGCTGACGCCCGCGGCCTTGGCTGCTTTGGCGATTTCGCCGACCTTGTCATCGAACGCCTTGATGTTTCCGGGGTTCACGCGAACGGCGGCGCAGCCCGCGTCGATCGCTTGGAAGACGTATTTGGGCTGGAAGTGAATGTCCGCGATGACCGGGATTTGGCTCTTCTTGGCGATGATGTGCAACACATCGGCGTCGTCCTGGGTGGGGACGGCGACACGCACGATGTCGCAACCGGTCGCGGTGAGCTCGGCGATCTGCTGAAGGGTGCCGTTGATATCCGTCGTCTTGGTCGTCGTCATCGACTGAACCGAAACCTGGTGGTCGCTGCCGACCATCACTTTTCCCACCTTGATTTGGCGGGTCTTGCGACGCGGTGCGAGCGTCTCGACGACGCGGGGAAGTCCGATGTTTACAGCCACAGCAATATCGTACAGCCCTAGAGACCGAGGGTTATCGGCTTGACGATGTCGGCGTAAATCAACAGCGCACTCATGGACATGAGCAGCACGGTGATGACAATCGTGACCGGAACGAGCCGCGCCGAATCGACCGGCCCGGGCGCCGGTTTGCCGCGCAGACGTGCGAACGCGTTGCGGACGGCCTCCCACAGCGCGACCACGATGTGTCCCCCGTCGAGCGGCAAGAGCGGAATCAAGTTGAACACGAACAGAGCGATATTGAGGCTCGCGAGAATTCCAATGAGTGCCGCGACGCGGTCGCCGAGGTCGAGTTGTTCCGCGGCGGCGATGTCGCCCGCGATGCGCCCAACGCCGACCACACTGACGGGTCCGTTGGGGTCGCGTTCGTCCGCACCGAAAGCGGCGTTGCCGACCTGAATGATTCGATTGGGAAGATCGAGAACGAGCGCCCCCACCTGCACGATGTTGTCCCCCATCGCGCCGAGAGCGACGAGCGGAGACTGCTGTTGCCGTTCGACCGCGGGGCCGACCCCCACAAACCCGACCGTGGCGGTTTCGGGGTTGCCTTCCGCGTCGAGCACAACGTTCCCCGTCGAATCGAGCGCATAGCGAAGCGTCGCCATCGGCGTCACCGCGATAGCAATGCTTTGCCCGTCACGTTCGACGACGATCGAGATTTCACGCCCAGCGGATTCGCGAATAATCGCCGTGCCGGACTCCCAGGTCGAAACGGGCTCGCTATTAATGGACACGACGCGGTCGCCGGGCTTCAGCCCTGCCTCGGCCGCGGGGGCTTTCGGGTCGCCCGGCTCGCAGGCAGTGCGGGTCGAGGTGACGGGCAGGACACATTCCGAGATCGACCCGATCGTCGTGGTCGCACCGACGACACCGATTCCGGTGAACAGGAAGATAAACAAGACGCTCGCGATAACGAGGTTCATGAACGGACCGCCGAGCATGACGATGACCCGCTTCAGAACCGGCAAACGATAGAACGCTCGCGATTCGTCGGTGATGCTCTCGGCAGAGGCGTCGCGCGCGTCCTGCACCAGATTGCGGAACAGCCGGAAACCGGGCCGCGCGGAATTGGCCGTCGGCGGATACATCCCCGACAGCGCGACATACCCGCCGAGCGGGATGGCCTTGAAGCCGAATTCGGTCTCGCCGAATTTTCGTGACCACAGCGTCGGCCCGAAGCCGATCATGAAGGAACCGACGAAGACACCGAACTTACGCGCTGGATAGTAATGTCCGAGTTCGTGGAGGCCGATTGAAATCGCGATTCCGACGGCCAGAAACAGCACGCCCGCGATCCACAGAACAATCTCCATGGCTTCCAGATTACCCGCGACCCACGTCACGAATTGGCGAGGCTACTTCGCGCTCAGCAATCGCCATGCTTCGTCCCGACCCCACGCGTCCGCCGCCAACAGGCCGTCGAGGTCGAGGACGGCTGGAGCCACGTGCGATTCGACCACGCGCTCGATCGTCTCGACGATGTCGAGGAACCCGATGTGCCCCGAGTTGAACGCCTCCACCGCGACCTCGTTCGCCGCGTTGTACACGGCCGGAAACGTCGAGCCGGCAACGCCGACCTGACGAGCAAGTCGCACCGCGGGGAACACTGCCTCGTCCAGAGGTTCGAACGTCCACGCATGGGACCCGGACCAATCAATCGCGGCGGTCGCTCCCGGCACGCGGTTCGGCCAATCGAGTCCGAGCGCGATGGGAAGGTGCATGTCCGGCGGCGAGCACTGCGCCATCGTCGACCCGTCGACGAACTCGACCAACGAGTGAACGATGGACTGCGGGTGAACCGTGACCTCGATGCGGTCGAACGGGATATCGAACAATAGGTGCGCTTCGATGACCTCGAGCCCTTTGTTGACGAGAGTCGCCGAATTAGTCGTGATGACCGAGCCCATGTTCCAGGTCGGGTGCCTGGCGGCTTGGGCGGGCGTGACGTCGGCGAGCTGTTCGCGAGTGAATCCGCGGAACGGTCCGCCACTCGCGGTGACAATCAGTTTCGCGACCTCGGCGTGTGTGCCGGACAAAAGGGCTTGGGCAAGAGCCGAGTGTTCCGAGTCGACGGGAACGAGTTGACCGGGTTTCGCCGCGTCCGTGACGAGCGATCCACCAATAATGAGCGATTCCTTGTTGGCGAGCGCCAGCGTCGCGCCCGTCGCGAGCGCCGCGAGCGTCGGTGCAAGACCCACCGCGCCCGTGATCCCGTTGAGCACGACGTCGGCACGAGTCGATTCGATGAGAGAAACAGCATCGTCCGCACCGTACGCAACGTTGGTCACACCGAATTCGGCGGCCTGCGCCTCGGCTAATTCCCTGTTTCGCCCCGCGCCCAGCCCGACCACCCGAAACCGATCCGGGTTGTCACGCACGACATCGAGCGCCTGGGTTCCGATGGACCCGGTGCTTCCGAGGATGATGACGTCACGCACAGCGCTAGTCTGCCACGCGTGCTCAGCCGCCGTCCGTTAACAGCGTGGTTGGCGTGCGCCGGGCAGAGGAATGCCAGGCGCGCCTGACTCGAGTTCGATCGGACGGTACGAGGTGTACTTCACTTTGCGTGGCAGCACCTTCAGCAATTGCCCAACCGAAGCGCTAGTCAATTCGTAGGTGTGTTCCCCACCCGCACTAACTGACGCGGCCTTCACCCAATTGCCGCCCTCGGCCGCGCGAAGGTAGATGTCGTAGAATTCCACGGGTTTCCCCGGCTGGAGGTTCTGATAGTTCCAGGTGACTGTCCAACCAGTTGGGCAAACGTGATACTCGGCGGTGTTGTCGATTGCCGCTCCTGTCACCGGGATGACTGACGTGGGAACACCATTTCCCGAGGCCAGAACATAGTTTGTCCCAAGGTCACTGTGAAGATCAGTCACCCAACCGGCTCCGCGTCGAGCATTGGTTATCTTGATTGTCTTGGTGACATCGAACCCTGCGTAGGTGTCGATGTAGAAAAGGCTGGAATATCCTTGGGGATCGCCATTCGGTTTATATGGCTGCCCTAAGACATAAAGACCATACGGGGCCGCTAGCAGATCAAAGATTTCCACCTGCCCAGGGATTTCCAGCGTGTCGACTATGGACTCTGAATCGGTCGAAATTTTGAATATCGTGGTCGTTGGATCGCCCGAGAGCGTGCTGTTCTGGGCGAGAAAAATTGACGTACCGTTATATGAGGCGGAAAACGCAAAATCGACGTCTAATCCAGCGAGAGTGTCTTGGGTAAACGACATGTCTTCGAGTGAGAACGTGAACAACGTGTTGTCAGCGCCGACCAGATATGCGAATTGCGACGAATAATGAAAGTGGATTTGAGATGTCGCTTGTCCTGATCCGGAAAAGCTTTCGCTGCAGCCGAGCTCAACCCCAGTCTCCGAAAAGTGACACAGGTACTTGTTGCCGCCGTTCTCGGCCGTCGAGAGGTAGCCGGAGTGGTCAGGCATGACCGCGAAGACAGCCCCTCTGACGGGGTAGGTGGGCGAGACCGGCGAAACATTGGTGAGCTCGAGTGTCTCCGTGTTCAACCGGTAAAAATTATTCGATGGGGTGGCTTGCGTCGCAACAATGATGATTTCTTCCGCATCAGGTGACATCGCTGCGTTTAACAAGCCGAAACCTTCCGGCGCCAATTCCGTGTCGACGATTGTTCGAGTGTCCAAGTTCCTCAGCGTGATTGAGGCAGTGTTGACCGAGATCAGGTGGCGGTTGTCGTTGACGAAAAACGTTGCTTTTTCCGCTTCGGGCAATGTCGATTGCACACAATGTGAGCGACACTTTCGCGCTTTGCTGTCGCGTTCAATTGACTTCGCGGGCTGGGTGACAACCGAGGTCTCGACGGACTCGACAGCCGACCCAGAGTTGGGGGTGGCCGTCGCACCGACCGGAGCGAGGGCGAGACCAACGGTCAGAGACACGATTATAGAAAACGAAATCTTCATAACTTTTCCTTCGAACAGAGTTCCGTTCAGGCTAGCGCAAGAATTCTTTTTCACGCAGCAAAGGTGACAGTGTGAGCGTTGTCAGAACGATAGCAATCGTTTGCGGTAACGTAGAGTTATTGCGCGATGAGCCTCCATTTGGGCCGAAATCCAGCGCAGACACCGCACCAAACCCCGAGGAGCCTCCCCATGTCATCTCACGTGATCCGCATTGGCCAGTTCAGCGAATCCCCCGTCCTTGCCGTCGCGCGGGCGCTGGATCTCAACACTCGCTTTGGAATCGAATGGGAAACGCAACGCGTCCAATCGTCACCCGGACAATTCGAATCGCTCCGAAGCAACGAGATTGACATCGCCATCACGAGCCCCGACAACGTTCTGCTGTACGCCACCACCGCCAACAACCCGCTCAAAGAGCAACTCGACGTCCAGTTTTTGCGCCCCATTGATCGCGGGTTGCGACTCGCGCTGTACACCTCGTCGGACATCGGCTCGGTTGAGGACTTCGCCGGATCGACCCTCGGCGTCGACGTGATGAGCTCGGGTTTCGCAATTCTGATGTTGCAGATGCTCGCCTCGCTCGGCGTGGACCACTCGACAATCACGTTCGAGGCGATCGGGGCAACCCCGAAGCGACTCGGAGCGGTTCAGGACGGCACGGTCCAGGGAACGGTGTTGAACGCGGAAACTGCTGTCGCCGCCGAGCAGGCCGGTTTGCGTCGTTGGGCGACGTCCACCGATGTGAGCGACGATTATCTCGGAACCGTTCTTGTTCAGATGGGCGGTCCGGTCAGCGAGCACACTCGCGCGTTCCTCGACATGTGGGAGGCGGCAACCCAGGCAATCCTCACCTCGAGCGCCGAGGACCTCGTCGGTCTGCTCGAGTCGCAGGCCCCTGCGCTCGCGAACGATGACTATGTCGCGATCATCAATTCTGCCGAGTACGGGTGCCTCGCCGGCGAGGTCGTCAGCGCAGAACAATTGACCGTTCTCGCCGAGATCCGTCGTCTTTCCGGGGCCTACACCCCGAGCGAGGCGGACATCATTCGCCTTGCCGCGCCGAACTAGCCGTCGTTTTTCGTTGCGGCTTCCGAGCCGGGCTGGCCCGCTTTCGCGACCCAACACCGAGTGACGGGTGCGCCACTTTACAAGTTTCGCGACACCTGATATGTTCTAAAGCAATCGTTTGCAGAGTTCAGCCGAAACAACAATTTGTGATCCAACGGAGGCCCACATGCAGGTTCGCGACTACCTGATTCGCAGGATTATTTTGCTTCCGTTCATCATGCTCGGAGTCAGCGTTGTGGTGTTCGTGCTTACCCGTTTCACCGGTTCCCCCGTCGGCATTTATGCGTCACCCACAATGTCCCTGGCCGAGGTCGCCGCTCTCGAGGCGCGCTACCTGCTCGATCAGCCCATTCCGGTTCAGTACTTTGCGTGGCTCGGTGGACTCCTTCAAGGCGACCTCGGATGGTCGGGCGTTTCCGTTGCGCCGGTCACCGAGATCATCGGGGGCAAAATCACCGCCACCCTGGAACTCTCCATCTTCGCTGCGCTGATCGCGGTCATCGGCGGAATCGCCCTCGGCACGATCGCCGGCGTCAACCGCAACAAGCGACCCGACCACGCTGCCCGCCTGTTCTCGATTCTCGGAGCCAGCACCCCGACCTTTTGGTTCGGCCTTCTCCTGCTTATTCCTTTCTACCTCTGGCTCGACTGGTTCCCGCTCGGGCGCTCAACCCCGGAAGTGTTCGATTCGATTGCCCACCCGACGGGTCTCTACACGATTGACTCGATACTCGCGGGGAACCCCGCCGCACTGTTCGATGCCTTCCGGCACCTGATTCTCCCCGCGACGGTTCTCGCTTTCGGGGCGATGGCCATCATCGTCCGCATGATGCGCTCGTCCATGGTCGAGGCGATGAGCGAAGAGTACGTGGAGGCCGCGCGGTCGAAGGGGCTTGCCGAGAACATCGTGATCAAGCGCCACGCTCGACGCAACGCTCTCGTTCCGACCACCACCACAATCGGTCTCAGCTTCGGGTTCCTTCTTCAGGGGTCGGTTGCGGTCGAGCTGATTTTCCGCTGGCCCGGACTCGGCCAGTGGGTGACCAGCGCGATCCTCACGGGTGACCAAGCCACCATCATGTCCTACGTGCTCGTCACCGCTGTCATCTTCATGATCGTGAACCTTGCCGTTGACATCGCCTACGCCTACCTCGACCGAAGGGTGGTTCTCGGATGACAAACGTCAAGAACTCCAAAGCCGCAGGAAAAACCGCGGTGGCTCCCCAGTCCGCGATGAGCGCGAAATGGGCGCGTCGACGCGAAATCGCACGCGAGGTTTTCCGAAACCCTCTGACCGTGGTGGGTTTTTCCATCATCGGATTCTTCCTCCTCATGGCGGCTTTCGCTCCGCTCATCACCGAGCCCAACACGCCCGATGCGTACCAGAGTCCTCGCGACTGGTCGAACATCGGAGTTCCGCCGGGCGAAGCGGGTCACCTGCTGGGAACAGACAGCATGGGTGGCGATGTTTTTTACGGGCTGATTTGGGGCTCGCACCTCTCACTACAACTCTCGTTGACCGTCGTCGGCTTCACCCTGGTGTTTGGAACCATCGTGGGAAGCATCGCCGCAATGGTGGGTGGCCGGATCGACAACCTGTTGATGCGAATCGTCGATGTGTTCCTCGCCATCCCCGAGCTCATCTTTGCCCTCGCGATTTCTGCGTTCCTCGGGCCGTCGTTCGGCAACATCATTCTGGCGCTCGCCATGGTCTTCTGGGTCAAGTACGCCCGAATTGTTCGAGGCGAGATCATCCGAATCAAGCAGGCGGATTATGTCGCGGCCGCTCGGGTTACCGGTGATTCCACCTGGAATATTTATCGGAAAGATGTCCTGCCGAACGCTGTCACCCCCCTCATTGTCCAAGCGACCCTCGATATGGGAACGGTTGTCCTGCTCGGTGCGACCCTCAGCTTCATCGGGCTCGCCCAGCCGGGCACGACCGAGTGGGGTGCGATGGTGAGTGCGGGGCAAGACGGTTTGCTGGCCGGCGAATGGTGGCTGTCCACCTTCTCGGGGCTTGCGATTGTGTTGTGGGCGCTCGCGTTCAACCTCGTTGGGGATGGATTACGTGACGTTCTTGACCCGAAGACGGAAGGTCGCTAACCATGTCGAACGCCGAAAACTGGTTGCTGCGGGTCGATGACCTCAGCGTGCGTTTCCGGTCCTCCAAAGGACTCGCCCACGCCGTCGACCACGTGTCGTTTGACATCTACCCGAACGAGACCCTCGCGCTCGTCGGCGAAACCGGGTGTGGCAAGAGCGTCACCGCTCGCTCGATCATGCGCCTCGTCCCCGAGCCTCCCGGAGAATATGCGTCCGGTTCTATTTCGCTCCGAAACCCTGACGGCTCCGTCACCGAAATCCTCACCGCATCCGAGAAAAAGGTTCGCAGCATTCGCGGCGACCGCATTTCGATGATTTTCCAGGACCCGGGCAAAGCCCTTAACCCGGGACTGACGATTGGTCGTCAGCTCGCGGAAGTTTTCGGCGAGCACCGGATGTCGATGATTCTCGGCAATGCGGGATTCGACACGGAAAAGCCGAGTCGCACCGCCACCAAGATCGTGCAGCAACGCGCGAGCGTTCTCGAGCGCGGACTGTACCGGTTGACTCACATGAACGCGCCGAAGGCGCTTCAGAAGTCGATCGACGACGCGGTCATGCACGCCCTCGCGGATACCGGAATTCCCAACCCGCGCAAGATGCTCGACAGCTACCCGCACGAACTCTCGGGCGGCATGAAGCAGCGTGTCATGATCGCCCAGGCACTCGCGTGTGATCCCGACCTGCTCATCGCGGACGAACCCACCACCGCTCTCGACGTGACGATTCAGGCGCGCATCCTTGACCTCATCCAGCAGATGCAGCAGAAACGCGGCATGGCGATTCTGTACATCACCCACGACTTGTCGTTGGTGCGCCAGTTCGCCGACCGCGTCGCTGTGATGTACGCGGGACGCATCGCTGAAATTGGGCCGTCCGCCGAGGTGCTGGCGTCCCCGCAACACCCGTACACCCAGGGTCTGCTCGCCGCGATCCCTCGACCGGCGACTCCGCGAGGACAACTCGCAGCGATCCCAGGCAGTGTTCCACAGTTGATCGATCCGCCGGCGCAGTGCCACTTTGCGAGCCGCTGTTCGTTCGCCGGTGCCGCGTGCCACGATGTGGCCCCAGACCTCCTCACCATCGGCGACAAACGCAAAGTGTCGTGTCTCCGTTTTGATTCAGCCAGTCGAATCGGTGTCAGTAGCGCCGATATGCCTTCCGCGGCCACAATGAAAGGGAAAGTCTCCTCATGACATTGCTCAACGAATCATTGGCCGCTGACTTCGGTGGAACCAACGACGCTGTGGTGTCCTTGCACGATGTGAAGGTTCACTACCCGGTCAAAGAGGGCGTTTTTCAGCGCGTCACCGGTCAGGTTCGCGCGGTCGACGGGATCAACCTCAGTATCCCGCGAGGTCAAACTCTCGGACTCGTCGGGGAATCGGGCTGCGGCAAAACCACCCTCGGACGTGTCATCGCCGGGCTGGTCGCACCGACGGGTGGCGACATCTGGGTTGACGTCAACACCGCGCAACACAACGACATCGAACGGATTCGAAGAATCGCTGCGAAAGACCGGTCAGCTGCCGACCAGACGTTGTGGAAGAACCTGGAATCCAACCACCGTCTCGGTTCGATGTCGCGCGAAAAGCAAAGGAACTACCGTCGAAACTGTCAGGTCGTGTTCCAGGACGCGTTCGCGTCGCTGAACCCGCGCCAATTGGTCCGGGATATCGTCGGGCGGCCTCTCCGAGTCCACAAAGAGGCTTCGGGCGAAGACCTCGACCGTCGTGTCACCGAACTTCTCGAGAGAGTGGGTCTCGGACCTCAGCACCTGCTTCGTTTCCCCCACCAGTTCTCGGGTGGACAGCGACAGAGGATCTCGATCGCCCGCGCCTTGGCGTTGAACCCCGAGTTTGTCATTCTCGACGAACCCACGAGTGCGCTGGACGTATCCGTCCAAGCTCAGATACTCAACTTGCTGGTCGATCTGCAGAAAGACCTCGGGCTCACCTATCTGTTCATCACCCACGACCTCGGAGTCGTCCAGCACATGTCCGACCGTATCGCGGTGATGTACATGGGCGAGATCGCTGAGTACGGACCGACCGAACAGGTGTTCAACAACCCGCTTCACCCGTACTCGAAGATTCTGCGTGATTCCAACCCGACCCTGGAGGACGGCGCGAAAATCGAGAAGTGGGATCTTTCCGGCACGGTCCCCAACCCCATCAACCCGCCGCGCGGATGTCGACTGCACCCGCGATGCCCCGTTGCCAAAGCGGAGTGCGGCTGGTCGATTGACGACGTGTTGACCGATTCGGAACGTAACACACCCGTGGTTTTTGAGACGATTTCCACAGTTCGACGAACCAGCGAATTCCGCGCCACGGTGAACTTCACCGAATCAGAGGCCGCGAAGTCATTCGCCAACAGAATCGGCACGCTCGCAGCCCATGAGGCTCTCGAGCGTCCCGTGCGCCTCGACGAGAAATCGGTCGAGGTCAGTTTCAACGAGGTATCCGACGCCGAATTGCAACAACTGCAAGACGGTCGATGGACATCGTGCACGAGGACTCAGAACCTCGGCGCACTTCCAAAGCTTTAACTCCAACGAGAAATGGAAAGGTAAGGAAAGTGAATACAGAAACAGATACACGAAGCAACGATGCTTCAAAGCGACCGCTGCGTTTAGCGGTCACTGCCGGTATCGCCGTGATGGCGTTCGCGCTCAGTGCGTGCACGGCTGCCACCGAGGTTGAGACGGTCGAAGTTACTAACCCGGGCGTCATCGTTCACCACCAGAACGGCGAACCTGCAAGCCTCGACCCCGCTCGCGCGGAACAGGGCGAAAAGGGTGAAGCGTTCATCGACAACGTCTATGAGCGTCTTGTGGATGTGGGCGTTGAAGGCCCGGATCTGATTCCGTCGCTCGCAACCGAGGTACCCACCACCGAAAACGGTCTGGTGAGTGCTGACCGTCTGGTCTACACATTCCCGCTCCGCGAAGGCGTCGTTTTCCATGACGGAACCGACTTCACCGCAGATGACGTTGTGTACTCATGGGAACGCGTCATGACGATGAACCTGCCCGAAGGTCAAGCGTCGACTCTCATTGACGCGGTGAAGTCGTTCAGGGCAGTTGACGACTTCACGTTCGAGGTCACGCTGAACGAAGCAGACGCATCGTTCCTCTACTCTGTCGCGCTGGGAACGGTGGCCTCGGTCGTCAGCCCCGAAGCGGTCGAGGCGAACGGCGGCGTGCAAGCCGACACCCCGAACGAGTGGATGGACACCAACATGGTTGGAACCGGCCCGTACGTGTTCGACGAATGGGTTCGTGACGTTTCTCTCGCGATGAGCGTCAACGAGAACTACTGGGGCGAGCCCGCAAAGGCCGACGTTCGTTGGGAAATCAACAACGAAGAAAGCTCGCGCATTCTCGCGCTGACCGCTGGTGACGCGGACATCATCGACATCTCGCCGTCGGCTGTTGGCGATGTTGAAGGCGTTGACGGAGTCACGGTCATCAAGGGTGGACTGCTGCTGGAGCCGATCCACTTGGCGTTCAACATGCGAGCCGACTCGGTGCCCAAGGGCGACACGGTCCCCACGGACTTCTTCGCCGACAAGCGCATCCGCCAGGCGTTCAGCTACGCGCTGGACTACGAGACCTTCATCAACTCGTTCCTTGACGGTCTCGGTGCACGTTACAACGCGTACATCCCTCAGGGTGTGCTCGGTTACGACGACACCGTTCCGCAGTACAACTACGACCTGGAAAAGGCAACCGAGTTGCTGATGCAGACCCCGTATTGGGAAGAGGGCTTCACTGTTTCCGTCCTCGTGCAGGCAGGTGACCCTGAATTCGAGGGCCCCGCGCTTCTGCTGAAAGACGGAATCGAGAGCATCAACCCCAAGTTCCGGATCAACGTGGTCAGCAAGCCCGAGTCGAAGTTCGACCAGGACATGGGTTCGGA
>JBIIFF010000001.1:0-59868 GCA_044237445.1 Microbacteriaceae bacterium
CCCCGTTCTCAAGAACGAGCGCGTGTGGGGATTCGGAGACTTCACCTGGGTCAACATCAGCCTCGCCATCGCCACCTGGGCCTTTTTGGTCGGCGGTGCTACGGCTCTGATGGTCGGTTTTGGCCAGGGCATTCTCGCCATGATCATCGGTAACGTTGCCGGTGTCATCATCATGTTGCTCGCCACCACGGTCATCAGCAGCCGTTACGGCGTCGAGCAGTACACCGTGCTTCGGAGCATTTTCGGTTTTGGTGGGGTCGCGTTGATTTTCTTCACCGTCATCACCTTCACCGAGGTCGGTTGGTCTGCTCTGCTGGGAGCGATGTTCGGTCGTGCAACCGCGCAGGTTTCTAACGAAGTCTTTGGCACAGCCATTGACCCCAACTCGATTCTGGTCACCGCGTTCGCACTGATCTGTATCGCCGCAGCCTGGGCGCTCGTCGCCAAAGGCCCGGTCACGATTCGAGCGTTCAACCGAGTGGTTGCCCCTGGACTGGCACTCGTGATTCTCGGACTGATCATCTTCCTGTTCACGCAAACCACCTGGACCGACCTGATGGCCGCACCCGCGCTCGCACCGTTCGACGACCCACGTTTGAACTTTGCGCTCGCTGTTGAGTTCAACCTCGGCGTGGCGTTCTCGTGGTGGCCTATCATGGGAAGCCTCGGGCGACTCACCAAGTCCCCCCAGGCGTCGCTGTGGCCCGCATTTGTTGGCCTCGCTGTCGTGACCATCATCGCGCAGCTCGTGGGCATGGCGTCGGCACTCACGCTGGGAAACTGGGACCCCACGGTGTGGTTGCTGTCCGCCGGAGGTGCCGTGTTTGGAGTATTGGCGCTGACGTTCATCGCCTTCGCCAACATCACGTCTCTCGCGTCGATCGTGTATTCGAACACACTGGCCTTGCGTCAGGCGAGCGGAAAGCTCTTCGCCAACACCAAGTGGGAAGTCCTTGCGGCAATCTTCCTGGTTCCGGCAGCAATCGTGAGCTTCTTCCCCGGATTGTTGTACGACCAGTTCCTGCTGTTCGTCACCTTCTCGGGTGCCTTCCTCTCGGCGGTCTGTGGAACGGTCATCGCGGATTACTTCGTCTTGCGCAAGCAGCGGATTAACCTCGGAGCGCTCTATGCGCAGGGCAGTAAGTCGCGTTACCACTTCCACGGTGGTTTCAACCTCGCAGCGATGATCTCATCGCTGGCTGGAGTCGGTGCCTACCTCTGGTTGTACAACCCGATGACGCTGGAAACCAATGCGCTGTTCAACTGGACGACCGCGTCCGTGCCGGCCGTGGCGGTTTCCTTCGTGCTGCACGTGTTGCTCACGCCACTGCTCAACTCGCCCAAATCCGGGCGCGGCGGCTATGAATTGCCGACCGAGCTCGAATCCGCAAAGAAATAGCACGACCCTAGTGAGGAACTCCCGATGCCCCGTTCGATGAAAGCGGCTGTCCACACCGGCGAATCTGACCGACTCGACATTGTTACTGTCGATCTCGATGATCCGAAAGCCGGCGAGGTGCTGATTCGAATGGGTGCGTCGGGAGTTTGCGGTTCCGACCGTCACGTTGTTGATAGTGAATGGCCGATGCCGACTCCCACTGTTTTGGGCCACGAAGGCGCAGGAGTCGTGGAATCAGTGGGGGCCGGCGTCACCACGGTTCAACCCGGCGATCACGTGATTCTTTCGTGGTTCGCACCGTGTCAAAAGTGCCGAGCCTGCTCTGAAGGTAAGTCCTGGGCGTGCACGCGCACGCGTTCGGTTGAGTGTGTGATGCCGGACGGCACCACACGGCACACGATGGCGGGGAAACAGGTTTTCCCGTATCTGGGCCTTGGAACGATGGCGGAGTACACCGTTGCACCCGAATCGGCAGTCGTGGCGATCCCCAGCGAGGTCCCGTTTGACGTCGCGAGCCTGATTGGCTGTTCCGTTACCACGGGCGTGGGTGCGGTCCTCAACAACGCCAAGGTGACCGCGGGCTCGTCCGCCGTGGTGATCGGCTGCGGAGGCGTGGGACTGTCGGTAATCATGGGCCTCGCTCTTGCGGGAGCGAACCCCATCATCGCGGTGGACATCAGCACGGAAAAATTGGACGCTGCGGTTCGGTTCGGCGCGACGCACACGGTCATCGCCGGCGACGACATGGTTTCTGGAATCAAAGAAATCGTCGCCGATGGCGTCGACTATTCTTTCGAGGCAATCGGTCGCGTGGGAAGCATCGAGGCCCTGCCCAGCATCACGCGAGCGGGCGGCACCGCGGTCATTGTCGGACTTCCTCCCGTCGGTCATCGCGCAACTATTGACCCGCTGAGCTTCGCCGAACTTGGCCTCACCCTCGTCGGGTCGAACTACGGAGGTTCCGTTCCTCTCGTCGACTTCCCGCGAATCGCGGAACTTTATCTCGCGGGCAAGCTGCCTCTCGACGAACTCATTTCGGATCGTGTGGGGCTCGACGACGTCAACGACGCTCTCGACGCGATGCGACGGGGTGAGCGCACGCGTTCCGTGATTGTCTTCTAGAGTGACCACTCCTGACCAAAATCCCGGCAACTCCCGCGTCCGAGTGGCCGCGATTCAGTTCGAGCCCATGCACGGCGAAGTCGACGCGAATCTGAATCTGGCGCGCGACCTTCTTTTGGCCAATGATGGTCCGAAGCCCGCGATCGTCGTGTTCCCCGAGATGGCGCTGACGGGGTACATCTGGTCGAGCGCCGACGAAATACTTCCGCACGCAGTGAAATGCAGCGACCCCGCGACGCACGCGGAGTGGGTTGCCCTGGCGAAGGAAAGCGGGTCGTGGCTCGTCATCGGCCACCCGGCCGTCGACTCAGCCACTGGACGACTCACCAACCGCTGCACGCTCGTGTCGCCGACCGACGTCGTCGGGCATTACGACAAGACCTGTCTCTTTGTGGAGGACCTTTCGTGGGCCGCCCCGGGTGAAATGATTCCGCCGCTGTGGGACACCCCGATCGGACGAGTCTCCCCGTTGATCTGCGCGGACTTGGATTATCCCGAGCCGATTGAGTCGGCGGTGGCGAGGGGTGCTCAGGCGATTGTTTTTTCCACCGCGTGGGTCGCCGAGCCCGCACCGAGTGCCACCTGGACGCTTCGCGCGGCCGAGCACGGGCTACCGATAATCGCGGCGGACCTGATTGGTACCGACCAGGGGATCGTCTTCAGCGGCGGTAGTTGCATCATCGACCGCGACGCGGCTGTGCTCGCCTCAAACGATTATGGAGTCGGTATGGTGTCGGCAGACATCGTGATGGGGCAGGCCCGAACATTAGCGACGCCCGTTTCGCTGAAACCAGACGTTCACGTCCACCGTCTCACCGCATCCACTTCGGGAGACGCGCCGAACGCCGTCACCATTAGCGTCTGGACGGGTGGCCCGTCAATGGCCCCTCCGGCACCACCGACGACGGAGAAATCCCCGCACGTCATCGTTTTGCCGACGACGTGGGAATCGCGTGACGATTGGATTTCCCGGCTGCAATCGTATTCATCCCGTCATGACGCGTTTGTTGTTCAAGGACGGCAATCGGCCGAGGGCGGGCCAGCGGAAATTCTCATCGCCGCGCCTGATTCCGGTTTCGTGACGTTCACCCCGTCCGAAACCACCCCGTCCGCCGCACTTCTCGACATTTCGGGAGTTCTGGTCGGCATCATGCCCAATTCTGAATTGTCGTCGAATACTCTTTCGCGTTCACTGTCGATTCGTGGCGCTTCGGTCATTCTGGGCCAAGGCGCTCATGCGCTTCAGCCGCCTCGCGGTTCGGTTACAACTCGAGCGCCCTTTCTGGATGGATTAGGAGATGCCGACCCCACCTTTGCGCACCCCGTCCGGTTTCGGGCCGGGGATGCGAATGTGTGGATCGGGTTCTGTTCCGAAACGAATTCGGTCCCGTCGGGGATTTTCAGCCCGGACCACGTCGCGTGGCCACGCAATGAGAGCCTCGAGGTATCCGAGCAGTGGATTTCACACACCTGTTCGGTGGACCTGTCGGATCCCTGGGGTCGAATTGCCACGTCGAAGCCCCTTGTCTCGTCGCGCAATCTCGCGCTCTATGAGGACTCGTTCCGCACCACCGTTACTGAGCGCCAGTGGGTGACATCGTCGTCAGAGGATGAGGTCCCCCGCCCCTCGTGACAATTGGGGTGTGCGTGCTCCGACCGTCACCACGTTCGTAACGGGTAGGTCTCCAACGCGTGTCTGACGGCGGGCATGTCAAGATCGAATGAGCGATACGCCGTGTCGGTTGCCGCGACGATTTGCGCGTAGTGCTGCCCGCGCGCTTCGCAGACAACGCGCTGCCATTGACGCCACTTCGGCTGGAATTGGCGTTGGGACCCCCAACCCTTGGATTTTTCCGGGGTCAGGATGATGACGGTCGTGTCGGGGCCTACGAACATCGACGTCAACGCCTGACTTCCAATCTCGGAAACAACGACGCGTGCGGCCTGGAAGTGCTGAATTTGCCGTTCAATCGGATGGTCCGTCGGATGCCACGTGGTAAAACCAATCGAATTCAGGAATTCCTCGAGTTCCTCTTTGTTCGACGCACCGGAGCGTTTTTCGTCGGGCCTCCGCGCGACGTACAACAATTCCGGAAGTGTCGGGTCGTCGGGAATTCCCGCCGTGAACGAACTCACCATCCGTTCCATTCGATGCTTGTCCTGTACCCGAACGAGTCCGGGACGGGAAAGGTGCGTCGGAACCAGAAGGTTTTCGACGTACACAAAGTGATCGCGTTCCGACGTCGGATATCGCTGAACGTTCTCTTCTCGGATGCCGAGGCGAGCAAGGAGACTGCTGTCACCCCATGGAGTGTTGAGAATGGTCGCGTCCGGGAACTGTTCGTGAATGGTGGTGAGCCGCGGAAGGCGGTGAAGAAGCCAGTGCCCGTAGGCGCGGGCGCGCGTCAGTGTGGTTCCGTAGGTGCCGGAATACTCCGCAATCACGCTGGTGGACGGGATGGGTTCGCTAAATGTTCTCGAGCCGAAGAATGGCGAGAGGATCGTTTTTCCGGCGAGCGTGACAATCTGATTATCGGGCGACACCAGAGCTTCTTTCACGCTGATGACGGCCTCCGGGGCCATGAGGTCGCGTCGGTCGCGAGGGCGCTTTCCGAAACGCCAATAGCGTGAGGCTTCGAGATCGAGCCATTTTCCGTTGACATACGCCAAATCCGAGGCAAGACGGCCCGCTTCGATGGGATTATTCGAGACATACTCCAACTGAATGCCCGTCGGGGGGGTCATTCCCGACAGGAATTTGTCGGCGAGCACGATTTGTGGTGCGGTGGTCAACTGCTTCGCCATATGTGTACATTCTCCAGATAGGTCGGGATGGGGGTTTTCCCCTCATGTACCGACGAGGACAACTACTGGTAGGTTACGACATTCGGTCGGGGAAACCGCCCGAATCGTTGGCTTGATAGCCGCAGTCGTGGACGGTGTGATGGCACTATAGCTAGGCTGCGCGCCCGGAGGGATTCGAACCCCCAACCGTCTGATCCGTAGTCAGATACTCTATCCGTTGAGCTACGGGCGCACGTTGCCCGAAGACAACTTCACGAGTCTAACAGCAGACGGTTTAGCCCCCAAACTCGCACGTTCACCGCGTGCGTGCTTGTCGCCCGCGGAAGTGTTCCATCGTCCTGTTGATGCCGAAGAAATCCGCAACCCGATCGAATGCGCGAACGGGAAGTAGTCGAACCAGCGGAAGAACCCGAGCGAACGGCGGCAGAACGAGTGTTGCTCGGCCCCTCCGGTGATCAGAACGCTGGCCGAGGACAGGGTGATTCGTCGATTCATGAGATCCGGTTCCATAACGCGAGCAGTCGGTTGAGCATTTGGGCATAGGCGCGGTTCGTTTGGCGGCCAACCGGTGTGATTCCGGCGAGGCGTTGCACCGCGACGGTTTGGGCCTCGGTGTATTTGATGATTCCGTCGCGACCGTGTCGACGACCCATCCCGGACGACCGCATTCCCCCCATGGGGGCTCCGTGCGACGCCCAGCTAGCGGAATAGCCCTCGTTGACGGTGATGGTGCCAGCGTGAATTGCGTGCCCCACCGAGTCTCCGCGACGAGTCCACACGCTGGCATTGAGCCCATACTCAGATTCATTGGCTCGCCGGATCGCCTCGTTGTCGTCGGCGACTCGGTACACCGCAACAACCGGACCGAAGGTTTCGCCCGCTCCGAGCGTCATGTCGTCGGTCACATCAGTGAGGATTGTCGGCTCGTAGAAGGTCGGCGCGATGTCGGGTCGACGTCGTCCCCCTGTTACGACCGTCGCTCCTCGTTTGACGGCGTCGTCGACGTGGTCCGCAACACGCTCACACTGGGTGGTCGAGATGAGCGGTCCCATGTCGATTTCCCAATCGGTACCGTCACCAAGCGTCATCGAGCGGGTGTGCTCGGCGAATTCGCCGAGGAACTGCTCGTACAAACTGTTGACGACATAAATGCGTTCGATGCTGACACACAGCTGTCCCGCGTTGGAAAAGCACGCGCGAACCGCGGCGCGGGCCGCGGACGGCACGTCCGCATCGCTCAGCACGAGCATCGGGTTCTTGCCCCCGAGTTCCCCGGAAAAACCAATCAACCGCGCGGCGCACTTCTCAGCGACCGAACGACCGACCGCGGTGGATCCCGTGAACATGATGTAGTCCGCGGCGGCAACGAGCGCATCCCCGTGAACTCGGCCTCCGCCGTGAACGATGGTCAAAACGCCCGCGGGCAGACCGGCCGCGAGCAGGAGTCGCTCGACGATGTCGGCGGTGCGAGGTGTGGCGGCATCGGGCAGGAGGACGACCGCGTTCCCCGCGATGAGCGCCGGGATGACATCGGACGCAGGGAGTGTGAAGGGGTAGTTCCACGGCGTGATGACACCAACGACCCCGATTGGTCGATAGTGTTCGATGGCACGCGTGAGAAATGGAATCGCGCCGCGACGGCGTCCAGAGCGAAGGAAGCCGGCGCCGCGTCTTCCGTAAAAATGTGCAAGTTGTGCCGCATCGACGGTTTCTTCGAACGCACTCAGTCGATTCTTGTGGGTTTCCGACTGGATGGTGTCCAGGATTTCTGGCTGGTGTTGATACGCCAGCCGGGAGAACCGACGTGCCACAGCCATCCTTCGCGCGACAGGAACCTGCTCCCACTCGCGTTGTGCACGCCGAGCGACGTTTACCGCCTCGTCAATTTTCACTCTTTCACCCTAGAGGCGAACGAGCCGTTGAGACGACCGCTATTAGCCGTTTCGGCGACGCTTGGTGTACAGCGCTGCACCGATTCCCGCAGCAACGGCCGCCAAGCCGCCGAGCGCGACGGGAACCGTGTCAAAACCGGTTGCCGCGAGCGTTGGAACGAAGGCAGACCAGGCGCTTGCTGCACACAGGTTTCCCGAGTTCGTTCCGGCGATGGTGACGCGCTGCTTGCTGCCGACCTCACGGCTACCGTTCTTGGGGAAGGTGATGCTGGAGGCTTCGACAATCCCAGAAGGAACGTCCGGGACCGCTGGATTGTTGATTTCTTCGTCGGGACAATTAGTAACAGCACGCAACCCGAAACACAGTTCCGGTTCTTCCGCTTCGAACGTGACCGTTCCCGTAATCGCCTCGAGTTCCTCGATCGTGGTACCGTTCAGTCCAACAATCTGGATTGACGGGGTTGTCGAGGATTCTGCGACCGTTAGACCTGAGATATCGAGGTAGCCTGTCGAGTCAACGTCGAGGTCCTGCCACGAGGAAACTGCGGCACCGTTATCGTCATAAATCGAGATCGCCACGTCGTTTGGCGACAGACCGTTGAGATTCAGTTGAATGTCTTCCCAACTGATGACGCGACCGTCGGAATCACAGCCCATTCGAGGAACGACACCGGCATAGGGCAATTCAACGACGGCGTCTCCCGACGAGCAGCCGATTTCACCCGTCTCGGCATTCAACGGGATGATCCGACCAGAGTCTTGGTTGACCCAGACACAGCCGGGATTGTCGGGGTCAATGTTTGCGGTGTAGTACGTGGTGATCCCACGATCCGTCCCGTCAAATCCAACACAGAGGGCATCGGTTGAAAAGTCCCAGCAAACAAGGTCGTTAGACCAAAAAGGGAATCCTGGATGCTCTGTTCCCGTACGTTCAGGGCCACCGTAATAGAACTTGGCGCCCGTAATCGCCCACTGCTGCGCGTTCTGCCCTGCAATGTAGTCGTTCGGAGGGGTCGAGGTCCAGTAGGTGCTTAGCCCAGTGGGAATCGTTACCGTTGCACCGGCATCATCGATACACAGTTTCGAGCTGATGTCGCATGTGCCCAAGAACGCCCCGGACGTGTTTTGAACGGGAACGGGGGCGTGACGGTCAACGTTCGACTGCGCATCCGAGCCGATGTCAATCGGCGTCGAGCTTGCACACAAGGCGGTGGTGTCGGGATCGAAACATCCCATGACGTCATCGATGGTGAAGAACACTTTGCCTTCCGCGGCGGTCACTCGACCGTGGTAGAAACCGGAGCCCCAGAACCCGCCGGTGCCGACATCGAAACCGTTGTTTCCGCCGTCGCATTCGTCACCGCCAGTGGTGTCCATGTCGAAACACATCAATTTGGCGTTGTAGCCATCGATGCTCCAGAGGACATCACCGTCTTGGCTACTACTTCCGAAGCCTTGGTGGCCGTTAAAACCACTGAACCCGGTCGACAGGCTAGTAAATTCGGTTGGGCAGTCCACAACCGCTGCCACATCGGAATAGTCCTGACAGAGAACGCCGTAGTGTCCGTCCGACGAGCGGTAAACAAAACCGTAGACGCGATCCGTTGACTTGTCGAAGTACAACGAGGATGCGTGGTTCGTCTTGTATCCGGCCTTGGTGCGCAGTGGCGTCGCACACTCCGTACCGTCCAGATTTTTACATACGATTTTTGCGCTCACCGTGTCGTGGTGGTACATGTTGAGAATGATTCCATTGCCGAACGCGACGTTGTAGCCGTCTCCTCCGCCGGAACTCTCGAAATCCGTACCCGTGGTGATTGGTTCGGCTTCCGTGGTCGTCTCGAAAACTCCGCGACCCTTGGTGCTCACGTCACCCTTTGCGCGGACCGCGATCACCGTGGTCAGGTCACCGGGAGCGGTCCCGCTCCAGTTTGTGCCGTCCGTGGAATACTCGAGGGTCCAACCCTCGGGGTAGGTCAATCCGTTGGGGTTATTTGTCGCGTGGTAGGCGCCAGCTGCTTGAAGTTGAAGGCTCTGGGTGCTCCACGACGTGTACAAAATATGTTGCGCACTACCGAACTGTGCGATGGGTCCGTGGGTGACGACATCAACGATGTCGTCTTGAGCCATCGACGTGGGTGGCAAGTCATTTACCGTCACCGCGACAGTCGTCAGACCAGAAGCGACCGCGTGAGCCGCGGCCGGGAAACCAACAAGAGCAACGATCGCAAGCGACGACGCAAGCAAAGTGGTGGATTTTTTCACAGCATTTCCTTATTCGAAGGGCGACAAAATTGTATCAAATAAACAAACCTTTTTAGCGCGACTGTGGCCTTAAAGTCGACGACTGACCTGAAACGTAATGGCACTCAAGCGTCGAAAGGTTTGAGAGACGGTAGGCTGGAAACTATGAATTCTAAGACTTCCCGCGACGAAGACGCGGTTCTCGACGCTCTTGAAGCCGAGGCGATTTGGATGATTCGTGAGGCCGCGAGCGCCTTCCAGAAGCCCGTCATTCTGTATTCGATTGGCAAGGATTCGACCGTCTTGCTGCGTCTTGCCGTAAAGGCCTTCGCTCCTGCGCCGGTGCCTTTCCCCGTTCTCCACATTGACACAACGTGGAAGTTCAAAGAGATGATCAAATTCCGTGACGACACAGCTCGCGAGAACAACCTGGACCTGGTGGTTCACACCAACCCCGACGGACGCAACAATAAAATCACCCCGTGGACTCACGGAGCGGACGAATACACCCGTCTGATGAAAACGGTTGCACTGAGAGCGGCTCTTGACGCGGGCGAGTATGACGTCGCCCTCGGCGGAGCTCGTCGTGACGAAGAACGGTCGCGAGCCAAAGAGCGAATGTTCAGTCTTCGCGAACCAGGACACGCGTGGGACCCGTCGAGCCAGCGGCCCGAGTTTTGGCACACCGTCAACTCCACCCTGAAAAAAGACCAGACGATGCGGGCGTTCCCCATCTCGAACTGGACCGAACTGGACGTCTGGAAATACATCCGCCGCGAGAAACTCGACGTGGTTGACCTGTATTTCTCGAAAGAACGGCCAACCGTCGAACGAAACGGTCAGCTCATCATGATTGATGACGACCGCTTTCCGCTCGAACCCGGTGAAGAAGTCGTGAACCGCCGAATTCGTTTCCGCACGCTCGGGTGCTATCCGTTGACCGCAGCCGACGAGGGCGAAGCCGCCTCGGTCGACGCGATCATCGACGAACTGGCGAGGTCGACCACCTCCGAACGTTCGGGTCGCCTCATTGACGGTAAAGGCGCATCCTCGATGGAGCGGAAAAAGCACGAGGGGTATTTCTAATGTCGAACGCACTTCTCCGAATTGTTGTCTGCGGCGCCGTCGACGACGGCAAGTCGACCGTTCTCGGGCGTCTGCTGGTCGAGACGAACTCGATCCCGCTCGACGAAATTGACGACAGCCGCCTTATGGCCAATGGCGAGGTCGATTACAGCCAACTGACCGACGGCCTCGAGTCCGAGCGCGAACAGGGCATCACCATCGACGTGGCCCACCGTCACGTGTACCTGCCGTCCGGGCGACGCGCAATCCTGGCCGATTCGCCCGGTCACGAGCAGTACACCCGCAACATGGCGGTCGCCGCGAGCGAAGCGGACCTTGGTCTGTTGCTTGTTGACGCGGGAAAAGGCGTTCGTGATCAGTCTGTCCGTCACGCCGCGATCAACTCGCTCATGGGCGTCAAGCACATCGTCGTTGCCGTCAACAAAATGGATGTCGTTGGGTACGACAAATCCGTATTCGACGGAATCGTAGAGGAACTTTCGCGGCGGTTCGAACCGTTCGGCTTCGAGGACATCCAGTTCATCCCCGTGTCCGGAATGGTCGGCGACAACGTCACCGTTCCGTCCACCGATATGCCGTGGGCCAACGCGGTGACCATTCTGTCGGTGCTCGACCAGCCTCGCACCTTTGACCGCTCGGGCGGTGACGGAAGCCTCCGCCTCCCCGTTCAGTTCGTATCCAAAGCAGGCGATGTCCGCTGGTACGCGGGAACCATTGCGCGCGGTTCTGTCACCGTCGGCGACACCATTCGCGTGTGGCCCGCGCTCACCGAGGCCGTCGTCACGGGAATCTATTCACCCAACGAAACGACCTCGGCGATCGACGAGCAAGCCGTCCACATCACACTCGACCGCGAGGTCGACATCGCCCGAGGAGACATCATTGTTGGCGCAACCGGCGAAATTCCGTCGTCACGTGCTCACCTCGCCGATCTCGTGTGGATTGACAGCAAACCCCTGGACACGCACGCGTCGTACATTTTGCGGTCGGGACCCATTGAAATCCCGGCCCGTGTCGAAACCGTTCGCTACGTCCGCGATATCACGACCGGTGAGCAGGCCCGCGGTCGAGCACTAAACATGAACGATATTGGCCGGGTCGAAATCATTGCTGACCGTCCAATTCTTCTCGACCCGTACGCCGAGTCAACGCACACCGGCAGTTTCATCCTGGTCGACCGCCTCACGGCGATGACCGTCGCCGCCGGAATGTCCAAACACCCGCTGGTTCGCGAGTCAGACGTGGTCAAACACGATTTCGCCGTCGATCGCGCCGAACGCGAAAAGCTCAACGGACTGCGCTCCTGCGTTTTCTGGCTGACCGGACTGCCGGGCTCGGGGAAGAGCACGGTCGCGGACGAACTCGAAAAGTCGCTCATGACACTCGGTCTTCGGTCCTTCACCCTCGACGGTGACACCGTGCGGTCAACCCTGTCCGAGGACCTCGGATTCTCGCCCGAAGACCGCAAAGAGAACGTGCGCCGGGTTGCCCGCGTCGCACAACTCATGATGGAAGCGGGACTCGTCGTGATCGTCTCTCTCGTCTCGCCGTTCCGCGACGACCGCGAGATGGCGAAAGAACGATTTGCTGACGGCGATTTCTTTGAGGTGTTCGTCGACACCCCGCTCGAGGTCTGCATGCAACGCGACCCCAAGGGTCTCTATGCGAAGAGTCAAGCCGACAAATCGATGCAGATGACCGGTGTCGGACAGGGTTACGAAGCGCCGCTCGCCGCCGACGTGACGCTCGACGGTACGCAGCCGGTTGAGGATTCCGTCCAGAAACTTCTGGGTCTCATTCTCAGTCGTCGAATTTAGCGCAATGCCCGAACTTCTGTTCTTAACTCGCAAGTTCGCTGGCGAACTTTCCGTGCGTGTCACCCTCGGGATGATTGGGATGTTCTCTGTTCTGTACCTGCTTGGCCTCGTCCTCGCGGACTCCGTTCCCGAGTGGATCAAATCCTTCGACTGGTTGTTTGCGTTTTCGCGGGCACTCCGCGCCCTTCCGCCCTGGGACTTTGCCCTCATCGCACTAGCCATCGTCGTGCTTACGGGTTATTTTCAGAGGATCTTCAAGTTTGTTCTTCGCCGGCGAAACACGCTCAACCTGAAAAAGCTGTCGCTCGTTGAGCTCCAAACCGAAGAAACACCCATGTCCAATGCTCAACGGCGTCTGCAAATGCTCGCTCGCGCCCGGGTCATCGGTCGCCTCATGTTGTTTGCGACCGCAATCGGCAACCTGATGGGTCTGATCCTCGCGCTAGCGGTATTCGGCTATTTCCCGTCGGCCGGAATTATCCTGTTCATCCTTCTGACGATGTTGTTCTATATCCCTATCGCGGTCAACAGATGGTTCGCGGTGTTTGATCGAAATGAACTAGCGCATCAGCAACTGGCAGACGATCTGCTCGAAGGCGGACGCGACCCGGGCGAAACCGAAATCCACGTGCACACCGAACGGATGCTGATTCGGGCAAAACTGCCGATAACTCGCTTCATCATTATTTGGCCGATGTTGAGCATCGTGTTCCCGCTCGCAATTTTTGCCGCCGCCATCGAGTCGTGGATGTACGCGGCCAGCGGGGTCGATTCGGCACTCAACAAGCTTTTACTCGTTCTGATGGCCAGTTCGATACGGTCTATCTTCCAAGCCGTCAACATTCTTGAGACACTCGCGAACCTGACTGCTCGAGTAATACGCCCCGATGCTCTCGACCGTGACGAAGAAGAACTCTAACGAGACGCTGCCGCGATGATTCGTGCGTGAAAATCGCTCCAATCTTTCGGGATTTCCTTCGGCACGGGGAATGCCTTCAACGGCGGTAACTGTGCGATCTGCACAATGTGCGAGGCCCATTCGGCCGGGTCGTTGGGGGGCGCGATGTGAACCCGGTCAGACCCAAAGAGATCGCCCAATTCCGTCAACGCGCTCGAGTCCGCGGCAACAACCCGCTTTCCACGGCTGAGCGATTCGATCACGGGCAGTCCAAATCCCTCGGCCACCGACGGCACGGCGACAACCGTTGCCGCGTCATACATCGCGACCAGCTCGGCGTCGGTGACAATGCCGTGAGTGGTGATTCGCGCGCGCTGTTCGGTGGTGCAGGACTCGAGTGCCTCCCGGAGCGCGGTGTCCGTCAGTGTGGAATAGCCCGCGAGAATTCCCAGTCGCACGTCGACCCCGTCACTAATGAGCGACTTGACCGCTCGAACGACAACCTGAAAGTTCTTTCGCTGATCGAGTTGCCCCACCAACAACACCTTGATGGCGGCATTTCCGAACAGCCTGTCGGAGATCGCCGAATCCGGGCGGACATCCGGCGTCATGCGAGGCCACGGCAAATGAACGACAGACTGTTTCTGCTTGTCCCGCGTGCTCGTCACCACGAGTTTGCAGAAATCGCGATATTGCCCGAGCGTGAAATTCGAGTTCGCCGCAATAGCACTCGCCTGAGTCACCGCGTCAAGATAGGTGAGGTGAAGTTTCCGAGCGCGATGGTGGTGCTCGCGGTCAAAAAGGTGTCGATGCGACAACGGAAACAAGTCGTGGACAAAAACCAATGACTTAACGCCCGGGCGGCGAAACAGGTCTTCCATCGCGATTGCATGGGACGCTCGGGGAGCAGGTAGGTCCAGAATCAGGTATGTTTGCCCGTCGCGAGGCACCCATTCCGGTTGGTCGCGCAGGTTGTAATTCTCAATCACCGTCTGGGCCTGTAGGTGCCGCGTTCGGGCCTTTTTCAACCAGTCATAAATCGGCCCGGCAAAGGGGACTTCGCGAAAAATCTGGCGCAATTTCGGCCTTTTCGCCTCTTCGATCACCGCGCCGGTTGTCTTTTCGGCGAATTCGCGGACCCGTGCCACGATCCCGCTTCGGGGGCGCTCAACTAGCGCCCCGAGTTCCGGTATCGAACGCCAGATGCGCGCCTTCTCGTCATAACGAATCAATTCGACACTGTCGCGGTTCACCGCGAGATACTCGCGAAGAACACGTTGGACGCCGGTGGTGAAGTTCAATTCGGACACCGCGGTCACATCGAGTGCGATCGGGCGGGTGTCTGTGCGCGACGTCATCTGTTCAACGCCCTCTCAAACCACGCCATCCACTCTGGTTTGTGGGCGAGCGGCCCTAGCTTCGCCCGAAACGTTTCATTGGAAGTCCGGTAGGCCTCCACCACCTTGGCGCGCTCGGACAGCGGCAGCTTCCACGCGGTGAAGCTCTCGACATTGCGGCGCGACTCGGCGTGGCAATACCCGACGAACCGATCGAAAACGTACTTTGCCAGACGGGACCCGGCGGGGAACCAGCCGATTACCCTGTCCAGTTTTTTTGCAACAACCAGAAGGTGCATCCCCACCGTTGAAAACGTTGGATGAATGCGCGCATTCCCAGCATTCCCCTGATCCTGGGGATAAGCACCGAGTCCCAGTTGGTCAAAAATACACTGGTTCAAGTTCTCTGACTGCGCCAAACTGCTTCGGTACGGAACGAAATGAAGAGTGTACGGAGCGTTCGCAAACGACCAGCGGTCCCACAAATAATCGTAGGCGTAGGCGTTTCGCTCGCGGTGGTAGCGGAGGAACGACGAGATTCGCAGAGAGGTGACCTTTTTCCGATTCCACATTCGCAGTTGCTGACCGAGTAACGAGGGAATCGCTCCCGTTTGTTCGCGAGCAACGAGGACGATATCTACCCGATCAAACAACTCGGCCAAGCGTGCGCCGAGTGTTGACGGTTCCGCGAGCTGGTCGCCAATTTCACACACCATAATCACCGTCACGTTGCCACCGCGTCGACGGGCCTCCGCCGCGATATCGACCAGTTTGGCGTCAACAAGCGTGGCCGTATTTGGCGTGTTGCGTCGCGGTTCGGGATTGGTGGGCGAAATCAACGGTGCAATTTCGACCAGGTCATGATGTTTGACGATTTCCCCGTTCGCGGGGAACCATAATTCGTGTGTTGGGTAGATGACGTCCGGCGCGAGATTTCCTTCGTTGACCGCTCGCCACAGGCCTGCCGCAAAGGCGGACGTTCCCGTTTTCATCGGCCCAACGTGAACCACGATGCGTGTCGAACCCACGATTACACGCCCTCCGCGGCAAACCACTTGCGCCAGTCCGGTGAATCAATTTGTGGGCCGAGCGTCTTTCGGACGGCAGCATACGACGGTGCGTACAGTGAGCGAATCGCGTTCTCTTCGGCGGGAGACAATTGCCACTCGCCGTGACCGACGTTGCGTTCTACAAATCCGCGCACGACCGTTTTTTCCCTGTCCGCCCCGAGAACGGCCGAAAAAAGTCGCTTGATGATTGCCGCCGCCGGGGGAAACGCGCGCGCGGCGCGACCGAGATTCTTTAGGGTGATGAGGCGCTTGAGCGAGGCGAGGGGGAGGCTCGGGTGAAGCCGTCGGCTTCCAAAGTCGTCCTCGAGTCGAGGGGCCGGAACCCCGGCAACCACCGCGTAAAATCGATCGACGCTGGAGTAGCCGTCGAGATCGTCTTCGAAATAGGGGATGAGAACGAGTTCGACGTCGCTAAACGCTGACCACCGTTTAAACATCTTCACGTAACGTTCACCCGGTAAATCTGTCCGTGCGTTCATCATCGCGACAACATCAAAGTCTGGTTGGTTGATGCGCCAGTCTTTGATTCGGTGGACCAGCATCGATTTCTCTGCGGAAACAGGCGACCGGACAGCGAACACGACTCGAATTCTGCCAAAATACTTGCGCAACATCGTGACCAAAACGCTGGCGTTTGTTCGGCTCGAAATTGTCTCGCTCACGAACACCACGGTGGACCCGGGCCCTCTCTGGGCGGCTGCGGCGGCGGCGCGAGCCACGCGCTCTTCGACAGCGGCGGGCGATTGAATCGCGGTCTTTCGAAACCGGGGTTGGTCTGAATCCCCGGCGAAAAAATCGAACAAGGCGTTGTGCTTCACTATTCGCCCCGCCGGCGGAAACCACAGGTCCCCCGTCGGGTACACAATCGATGGCGGAAGAATCCCCAGTTCGGTGGCGACGGAAAAGTAGTATCCGAGAGCCGTGGTCCCCGTTTTCATCGGACCAATATGGATGACGACGTCGGGCTTTCCTGTCACGACGCCCTCCAAATCTTTGCTCCGAAAACACTGTGGCGGAGACGGTGGGATTTGAACCCACGATTCCCTAGAGGGAACTCCACCTTAGCAGGGTGGTGCACTCGGCCGAACTATGCGACGTCTCCAATGGTTCTATGTTACCGAAATATCACCGGCGCGGTGGATCGAGCTCCGAGAACCACCGTTTCCAGTCACTCTGACGCGCGGCAGAACCCAGAAATCCCTTGAATCGGGCGTTCGACTCGCGATACAACTCGATAATCTCACGCCGTTCGGGCGAGGTCAGCGTCCATCGCGAACTCGGAGACTCCTGACGAATTCTCTTTCGTACCGCGTAAAAAACCATCGCCGCGAGTCGACGTACCCCCACGATTCTGCGTATCCCCGCCATCGTACGTTTGAGTTGTGCGAGTCGTCGCAGCTGGTCTTTTCCCAACGACGCGTTTTTCTTGTGGTTCGTTGTCGCGTCGGGAATCGGGATGCGAAGTCGGGTCGAAAAACGTTTCATCAAACCGTCTGTTGCGTAATCATCTTCGAAGTACGGGAGTGCAACAAGGTTGTGGCCTTCTCGGGACCACTTTTCGAACATCACGTCGTAGTGAAAGCGTCGATTCGCTTCGCGCACGAGCGCGTCGAGACTGAGGTCGACATGCTCTGGTGACATCCAGGATTGAACGCGGTGTGCCACGATGCTCGGCAGAGCCGCGGTCTGGTGCCGTGCGAAGAAAACAACATCGACTGAATCGGCGAGATCGGCGAGGCGCTTGGTGATGTAATCGCTGTATCGAGCAGCCCGCAGCACCTCGGCGATGAAGACGATGGTGACGTTGGGAACATCGCGAGTGCGCGCATCGGCAACGATTGCCTCAATCCGACGCTCAATCGCCGCCCCGCGCCGGGTGCCGAGCAGTTTGAGTTCGGGGTGCTTGACCACGTCGGCTCGAGGCTGTGGCCACCAGTCTCCCCTCGGAATAATCAGGGAATCTGGTAGCGGTGCGGACAGTAACCGAGACGCTAACGCCTCGGTCCCCGTCTTCATGGGGCCGATGTGGAGGACGATTCGTACGCCGATGGCGGTCTCCTAATAGGCGTACGAGACCGAACAGGTTTCCTGCGCGGCGGATTGTCCCTGAAGGCCGCTCAGGATCTTGCCGGAGCCCGTGGGCTTGGCGTTACCCTTGACTTCCGAGCCGACTCCGGTCGCGTCTTTCGCCAGTTTGAATGGCTTGTCCTTGCGGATGGTAGTGAACAGCAGGTCGGCGAGGTCGGTCAGCGGAGCGACTTTGCCCGCGTAGATTCCGCCTACGCCCGTTCGACCGGGGTATTGGATAAACATGATGTTTTCGCGCGGGATGTCCTTCAGGACCAAAGCCATGGCCGCCATCGTGTCGAGACTGGAGAGTGAATTAGACAGTGTCATCGAGCTGGCCGCAACAGACGCGAGCCCGTAGACCTTGGCAGGATCGAAAAGGACTCCTTCGTCCTGAATTTTTCGAACGAGGGACGAGAGGTAGACCTGTTGCGAGGAAATGCGCCCCAGGTCGGAACCGTCGCCGACCCCGTGACGCGAACGGAGAAAAGCCAACGCCTCCCAGCCCTTGATGTTGTAGGTCCCCTTCTTGGGGAAATACAGGCCGGTGTAGGGGTCATCGACTTTGTCATTCACACAGACATCGACCCCGCCGATTGCGCTCGCCAGCGACGCGACCCCGCGGAACGTGACCAGTGCGGCGTACTTGATTTTCAATCCCGACAGTGCTTCGGCCGTGAGAACGGCACAGGCAAGGCCACCGTAGGACAGGGCAACGTTGATGGGTTGGCCCGACATTCCCGAGTTGTACCCGGAGCCGTCCTCGCGGGGGCAGGAGGGAATCGGGACCACGAGGTCGCGCGGGATCGACACGGCGGTCGCGCGGGTGTGGTCTTCGGAAACGTGCACGATGATGTTGACGTCGTTGAGCGTGGCGCTGACTGACGAGCCACCGAATTTTTCACGCTCACCTTTTCGGGTGTCCGACCCGACAATCAGAACGTTGAACGCACCTTTCATCGCACCGATTCCCGAGAGCTTGATTTCTTCCTCGGTACCGGTTTCACCGGCCAACGCCACCGAATCAATGGTCGATGTGATTTTCCATACCACGATTCCAGCGATGGCGGCGGTGGACACCATGACGACAGCGAGTGAGAGGCCGATGACCTGCATGATCGTGGCCCACGGTCGACGGCGCCGTGCCAACACCGAGTGACGTGGGGTTGGTTCGGCGGGTTTTGATGTCGTCGTCTTCTTCGTCACGGTTCTCCTTGGTGTCCTGTGCGGAGGGCGTGGGATTCGAACCCACGAGACATTGCTGCCCACTGGTTTTCAAGACCAGCTCCATCGGCCTCTCGGACAGCCCTCCTCAATAAGTCTAACCGAGGCGGGCCGATGCGCTATTCGAGCGTGGCCAAAACGGACGGAAGTCCGCCCTCGGACTCGTCAAGGGTCATCTCGTTCGCCGCCGCCCGCACCTCGGCGGGCGCTTGACCCATCGCCACACCGCGACCAAACTCGGCGGCCCACTCCAGCATGTCCACGTCGTTTCGGCCGTCGCCGACCGCCATGACCCTCTCGCGCGGGATTTTCCAGCGTTCACGCACCAATTCCAGGGCAGTCGATTTGTTCACTCCCTGCGGCCCAATATCAAGCCAGGACGTGTATCCCACCGAATAGGTGACTTTATGCAACCCCAACATCTCCACCACGTCGGTGAAATAGTCCTCCCGCGACGTCGGGGCAATCACGACGACACGCGTTGCCTGATTCGTCATCAATTCTTCGAATGAGTTCATTTTCTGGGTTTGCATGTTCACCCCGGTCTCGGGGAACCAACCGATGTAGCGCAACAGACCCGTTTCGTCTTCGACGGCGTAATGGGCGTCGGGGATGGTCTGGTGAATTTCCCGCAATACCCGCTGCGGATCGAACAATTCAACGGTGTCACGGACGTATCCGGTCGGGTCGCTCGCATCTCGCCGCACCACAATTGCGCCGTTTGCGCAGACCAGGTATTCGGGAGTGATGCCGAGTTTTGTCACAATCGGCAACGTCATCGGAACAGAGCGGCCCGTCGCAATCGTGAGGCGATGTCCCGCGCGGTCAAGGCGTTGCACTTCTGTGATGGTCAACGGATTGAGGTCTCCGTAATCCGAGATCAGTGTTCCGTCAATGTCCAACGCAACGAGCCACGGATTCAAGCTCTCGGGCGTCACGACAGGGGCTCCGCGACGGCGAGGCCGCCGAGGTACGGACGGAGTGCCTCGGGGATGGTGACCGAGCCGTTCGCGTTTTGATGCATTTCGAGGAGTGCAACCAACCAGCGGGTGGTCGCGAGTGTGCCATTGAGCGTCGCGACGGTCTCGGTTGCACCACCGTCGGGACGGTGCCGTATGTTCAGGCGACGCGCTTGGAACGTCGTGCAGTTCGATGTCGACGTCAGTTCACGGTATGTGCCCTGGGTCGGAATCCACGCTTCGATGTCGTACTTTCGTGCCGCAGAGGAACCGAGGTCTCCTGCAGCGACATCGATTACGCGGTAGGACAGGCCGAGCAGTTGCATCATTTCTTCTTGCCAGGCGACGAGGCGGTCGTGTTCCGCTTCCGCCTCGGCGGGAGCGCAGTACGAGAACATCTCGAGCTTGTTGAACTGGTGAACGCGCAGAATTCCGCGGGTGTCCTTGCCGTACGAGCCGGCCTCGCGGCGATAACAGGTTGACCACCCCGCATACCGTTTCGGTCCCGCGGAGAGATCGAGGATTTCATCCGCGTGAAAACCCGCGAGGGCGACCTCGCTGGTCCCGGTCAAATACAGGTCATCGGCGGGCAGGTAATAGATTTCGTCCGAGTGCGCCCCCAAAAACCCCGTGCCCTGCATGATCGCGGGACTCACGAGCGTTGGCGTGATGAGGGGGGTGAATCCCGCCGCGAGGGCGCGGTCTAACGCGAGCGACATCAGTGCGATTTCGAGCCGGGCGCCGATTCCCGACAAGAAATAAAACCGCGAACCCGAAACCTTCGTTCCGCGAAGCATGTCGATTGCGCCCAGCATTTCGCCCAATTCGAGGTGATCGCGTGGCTCAAAATCGAAGGTCGGAACCTCGCCCACCACGCGCAGGGTTACGAAGTTTTCCTCGCCCCCGGCCGGCACTCCGTCGACGATGATGTTGCCGATTCCGCCCGCGACGAGAGTGAAGTTCTCGCCCGCCTCGGTTGCGGCCTTGTCGGCACTTTTGACCCGCTCGGCTAAATCCTGTGCGGCGGCGACGAGTGCAACCTTGTCCTCTTTCGACGCGGCGGCAACCAGTTTGCCGTGTGCGTTTTGTTCCGCTCGTAGCGTTTCGAAGTGAACAATCGCATCGCGGCGAGCCTGATCCGCGGCGAGTGCGCGGTCCACGAGCGAAACGTCGTCGCCGCGCGCGATGAGTGAGGCGCGGACAACGTCTGGTTCCGCCCGAAGTAGCGTCGGGTCAATCATCGTCAGCCTTCTTTTCCCGCGACGAGCCGGTCGAGCCAGGCCCGCGCATCAACAAACGCCGTGTCGGAATACTGTTCGGCGACGGTGGGTGTGTAACCATCCGCTCGACGGTACGACCCGAGGAACTGTAACCCCGGGCTGTACCTTCTGAGCCCCAGAAGTGCGTCCGCGACACGTTCGTCCTCGATGTGGCCATCGATGTCAATCACGAAACGATAGCGACCGAGCGCATCGCCGATGGGGCGCGATTCAAGAAGAGACAGGTTGACTCCGCGTGTCGCGAATTGTTCGAGCATTTCGAGTAGACCACCGGGGCGATCATCCGGCAGTTCAACGATGACGGTTGTCTTATCCGATCCCGTGCGCGGTGCTACCGCCCGGCGACGACCAATGAGGACAAACCGGGTCACCGCGGAGGGATTGTCGCCGACGAGCGTGGCGAGCGTGGTGACATCTGCGTGCTCCTGAAATCCAGCGGGCGCAATCGCGGCGTCACCGTGACGGCCCGCTGCGACATCGAGGGCGGCCGACACGTTGGACGTTGCGGGCATGTGCTGGTGGTGAGGAACGTTCGCTTCCAGCCACTGTCGGCACTGGGCGTAGGCAACCGGGTGCGCCACGATGACGTGAACATCGGCGAGCGCCGTACCGGGCCGAACCACCACATCAAAATTCACGGGTACGAGAAACTCCCCCAGGATTTGTAACCCAGACGATTGGGCGAGCGCATCCTGCGCGGCGCTCACACCGCCTTCGATCGAGTTTTCCACTGCGATCATCGCCGCCTCGGCGCGACCGTCGACCAGCGCGGCCAGGGCGTCCCCAACGTTATTGACGGGAAGCCACTCTTGTCCCTTCGCCTCGGGAACTTGCCCCAGCGCAGTCCATGTGAAAGTGCCAACGGGACCTAAATAGGCGTACACCACGGTGACTCCTTTCGACATCGCAGGAATTCCAGACTATCGCGGGGCGGCGGGCCGAGCCGAGCGTTTAGCGCGCGTAATCAGGGGCGGCGGGCAGACCGAAAAACTCTTCCAGGGTGATTTTCGGTGTCAGGCTCAATTCCGTGGCAAGTTCCACCCCAACGAAGCGCCAGTGCCAGGGCTCGTAGATGTATCCCGTAATCGCGGTCTTTCCCCTGGGGTATCGCAAATGCCATCCGAACAGTGGCGCATTTCTCTTCAACCATTTTCCCTCCGGCGTCGTGCCGAAGCAGGCTTGGATAGTACATTCCCGATCCGCGGCGGCGATGTCGACGGACAATCCGATTTGGTGCTCGGAGTAACCCGGGCGGGCGCTCTGTAAATCGGCGGCCTCCCGGCCAATCGACTCGACCCAGCCGTTGTAGACCGATACCTGTGCTGAGTACGAACGGTAGGCGCTTTGGACAACCAGGTCAATTCCGTCCCTGCGCGCCGCGCGAAACATTGCGCGGTACGCCGTCGCAGCGTCCCGTCGAAGAATCGGTGTGTAGGTGTGGGGCACGTTCATGGTTTTGAGGTCTGCGGGCGCGTACCTTTTCGGCGACAATCGGCGCAATTTATCAACCACAACCCACAGGGAATCCGCCTCGTCGACGGAATGGAGGGTCGTATCGAAGGCAGCGACGACTGCGGTCGGGCTTGGGGTTATCGACGGGGTAGTGTCGGTCGCCGGCGATGGTTGGGTGGGCGCCGGGATTTCTGCGGTGGGCGTCGACGACGAGACACACCCCGTCAGGGCGACGGAAGCGATTGCGACGAGGGCGAGGAATCTAAACATCCCCTCAAGGTTAGCGGGCGCGGACTCGTCAACACGCCACAATCGCCCCGTGCCGAGAGCGCTTGGAAATCTGATTTGGGAGTGTTGATGTCGAGGCATCGGTGAGCAGCAAACAGAATGGTGGCATGGAGATTCGCGTTTCAGACGACCGCATCGTCGGACTTCGCGACGGTGAACCCGTCGGCTGGGTCGATTTCGAGGTGACCGACGGCGTCGCACGGCTTTTTCACACCGAGGTTCTTCCGACCATGCGGAACTCGGGCACGGGAACCGAACTGGTTGTCGCCGTTTTGGAATGGTTCCGGGACAACACGACTCATCGCATCGTGGGGGTTTGTCCGTTCATTCCGGTGGTCATCAAGCGCCACCCCGAGTTCGCGGAACTGACGACCCGCTAGTCCTCGAGATCGGCGTCCGACCATTCGCCGGTGGTGAGATAGCTCACTTTCGACGAGATTTCGACGACGTGGTCGGCGATTCGTTCCAGATAGCGGCTCGCGAGAGTGACATCCACCGTGTGCACGGCCTTCTCTTTCCACGACTTGTCGAGAACAACCTCGAACACTTCGCGGTGGAGTTCGTCGACGCGTTCGTCAGCTGCCTGAATCGAGCGAGCAAGGTCGACGGACGTGTTTTTGAGCAACTTGACGAGCTTTTTGGACAGACGAACGTCCAGTCGTACCATCTCGTCGAAGGTGTCAGACAACGCTTCGGGAATCGCGGAGTCGGGGAAACGGAATCGCGCGATGGTCGCAATGTGGGACGCGAGCGCCGACATTCGCTCGAGCGAAGCCGATATCCGGAGGGTGGACACCAAAATTCGGAGATCTCTGGCAACCGGTGCCTGCAGGGCGAGCGTGCGGATGACGAGTTCGTCTAGGGACAGCGCTTTTTCGCTGACAATTTCCGCTCCGGCAAGTGCCCGATCCGCCGCTTTGACGTCTGCTTCCAACAGTGCGGACGTGGCATCCGTCACGATGGTGAAAACGCTGTCCGCGATTTCAACAATTCGAAGTTGAACAGATTGCAGTTCCTGGTCAAACATTTCGCGCATCGGAGTGCCTCTCGATATATGTGTAAAGCGAACCAGAGCGAGGTGAACCGCTCTCAAACAATTCGCAAACATCGGATTAAATACGCGGCCGCAACGGCCGTAGCTCCACGATACAGTGCCTATCGTCGCCTAGCCTGAGGAGGTGGTGAGTTTCGGGGTTTTCCTGGCAGTGACCAGCGTGGTCGCTGTCCTCGTCGCGGTCATCACCTATCTGGTCTTTCGCGCTCGACATTTGCGCATCAAAGCGGTGGACGACGAGCCCCTCACCGACGCCGCGTCGCGCCTCATTTCGGTACTCGCGACTGCGGGGATGGTGGTGGACGACTCGCTCGCGGTTCTTCGAGCGACCAACAGCGCGATTGCCCTCGGGCTCGTGTCTGGTCGGGTGATTCGCAGTTCCGAGATCCGTGCGCTGGTTCGCACGACCCAGGAAACCGAGACCACGAACTCTGTCGATTTCGAATTGACCCTTGCGGAGGGTGGTGACGTTCGGTACCTGCGCGCACGAGCGGTCACAATCGGCGCCGGCATCGTGTTGGTTCTCGTCGAGGACAACACCGAGGCCCGCGACTTTGAGTCGATTCGTCGCGATTTCATCGCGAACGTGACTCACGAAATCAAAACTCCGATCGGTGCTATCGCGCTCCTCAGTGAAGCGATGGAGGGGGCCCTCGATGACCCAACCCGAATGCACAAGTTTGCGGACAGTTTGCGGCGCGAAACGGGTCGCCTGTCGACTCTCATCACCGAAATCATTCAGTTGTCCCGCGTTGAAACCTCCAACATTCTGGCGAAAGCGAAGCCGGCCAACGTGGGGGTGGTGGTTCGAGAAGCGCTCGAACGAACCCTCGTCATTGCCGACGCGAAAGACATCGTGGTCAATGCGAAGTACCCCGATGATGTTTTCGTCATGGGGGATGGTGAACTGTTGACCGTCGCTGTCAAAAACCTGGTCGAAAACGCCATCCAGTATTCGGACCGGAAACAATCCGTCGGAATCGGCGTCACCACCCGTAATGGTCACGTCGACATCATCGTGACGGATCAGGGTGTGGGTATTCCCGCCGACGAGCAGTCCCGCGTGTTCGAACGTTTTTATCGGGTGGACGAATCCCGCGACCGAACCACAGGGGGAACCGGGCTCGGTCTGAGCCTCGTCAAACACATCGCTCTCAGCCATCGCGGCGAAGTGACTCTGTTTTCTCAGCCGGGCGTCGGCTCGACTTTCACCATGCGCCTACCGCGGCTCGTGGAAACCTCGAAGGAGAACGCCCATGAGTAGTGTGCTTGTCGTCGAAGATGAACAATCTCTTCGCGAACCGTTGGTCTACATCCTGGAGCGGGAGGGCTTCGAGGTGTTCGAAGCAGCGGACGGTCCCACCGCTCTGGTGCAATGGAAAGAGCGTAAACCCGACCTGATCCTGTTGGACCTGATGTTGCCCGGAATGAGCGGGGTGGATGTGTGCAGAGAAATCCGCAACCACTCCAGCGTCCCCATCATCATGGTGACGGCCAAAGATTCCGAGGTCGACAAGGTGGTCGGTCTCGAAATCGGGGCAGACGACTACGTCGTGAAACCGTATTCGACACGCGAGCTCTTGGCCCGAATCAAGGCGGTACTCCGTCGCGGATCCGTTCCCGATGTCCGCCAATCGCGGACCGTCATCGAGGCGGGTCCCGTGCGAATCGACACCGATCGTCACTCCGTGACCGTGAGTGGTGTTGGCGTCACCCTCCCGCTCAAGGAATTTGAGCTTCTCGAATACCTCATCGACAACGCCAACCGGGTGTTGACGCGAGGCCAAATCATCGATCGGGTCTGGGGGTCGAATTATTACGGTGACACCAAGACGCTCGACGTTCACGTCAAACGGATTCGCGGCAAGATCGAACCCGATCCGGCGAACCCGCGGTTTCTCGTGACCGTTCGCGGTCTCGGATACAAGTTCGAGTCCTAGGGCACGCGGCGAAGCCACTCGTCGGTGAGGAATTTTTCCTCGACGAGCGTGGCCACGCGAGTACGCTCGGCGTCGCTGATCACGCCATCGCGAAGCCCGTGCAATTCACGGAAGGTTCCGACCATCGCGTCGATCACCTCGGCGCGGCTCAAACCCGACTGGCTCTTGATCGGGTCCACTCGTTTCACCGCACTCGTGACTCCCTTGTCGCTGAGTTTCTCGCGGCCGATTCGCAAAACCTGCATCATCGCATCGGCATCGATGTCGTACGCCATGGTCACGTGGTGAAGAACCGCGCCGTTTCCCAACCGCTTCTGGGCCGCGCCGCCGATTTTCCCCTGCGGGCTAGCGATGTCGTTGAGTGGCTTGTATTCGGCGGCAATCCCGATGGAGTGGAGCGCCTGCAGAGTCCAGTCATCGAGAAAGGCATAGGAATCCGCGAACGACATTCCCTGAACGAGTTCGGCGGGTGCATAAATCGAGTACGTGATGGTGTTTCCCGGCTCGATGAACATTGCACCGCCGCCACTCACTCGGCGCAACACGCGCACCCCTCGCGCCGCCGCTTCGTCTGAGTCGACTTCGTTTCGAAGCGACTGAAAAGACCCGATGATCACGGCCTTTTCGTTCCATTCCCAGAATCGAAGCGTCGGTCCGCGGTGTCCCGCACCAACTTCCTCCGTGAGCACCTGATCGAGCGCCATGTGCTCGGCCGCCGACAACGGTTCGGGTGCGAGGTATTCCCAGTCATATTCGGAGAACGAGCGAGCCTGCGCGATGGCACGCCGGACGGCCGTGGCGACCGCTTCCGGGTGCACACCGAGCATCACCACGTTCTCGGGGAGCGCCACTCTGACTCGCCGCGCGATTTCGGTCGCGTCCGCCGAAACGGGCAATCCCTCGATCGCGGCGGTCATCGCCTCGAGCGCGTCATCGGGTTCGAGAAAGAAGTCCCCCGAAATGGCGACATTCACGAGCACCCCGTCGCGCTCGTCCGCCTCCACCACAATAAGTTTTCCGCCGGGGACCTTGTACTCGCCCTTCATGCCGCGTCTCCCTCGTCGTGTTGAATCTCGTGCCAGTTTATGCGTCGTCAGGCGAGCCCTCCCGCCTGCCTAGGATGAGAGTCATGGCGGTGCGACGTAAATCCTCATCGGCGACGCGGCGTCCGTCGATGTTCCGGACGCTGAAAGTGCCGAACTTTCGGATCTGGATGATTGGCGCGCTGCTCGCCAACATCGGCGGTTGGGCTCAACGCGCCGCTCAAGACTGGTTGGTTCTTACCGAATTGACCGACAACGACGCAGTTGCCCTGGGTTTCAGCCTTTCTCTTCAATTCGGCCCGATTCTGATTCTCGGACCCTTTCTCGGTCCCCTCGCCGACAGGGTGCAGGCGCGCACCATCATCTTTTGGTGTGCGGTGCTCGAGACGCTATTCGGAATTGTGCTGGGCGTCGCGGTTCTCTTCGGAGTGGCCAACCTCTTCCTTGTGTACGCCCTGGCTCTGGCCCTCGGTGTGGCCCAAGCAGTGGAGGCACCCGCTCGCCATATCTTCGTCAACGAGCTGGTGACGAAACAGAATCTGCCGAATGCCATCGGGCTCCACTCGACGATGTTCAACTCTTCTCGGCTCGTCGGTCCGGCCCTCGCCGGCATCGGAATCGCGTCGCTGGGGACGGGTTGGACGTTGCTTATGTCCGCGCTGTTCCTCGGAGCGGCGGCCGCCGCCATCGTGTTCCTTCGGCGAAACGAACTGCACACCGTCGAGAAAGCCCCAAACGAACCCGGACAGTTTCGTGCCGGCATGGCCTACATTCGATCCCGAAAAGACCTCATGATCGTTCTGACGATGCTCTTTGTCGTCGGCGCGCTCGTTTTCAACTTCGGAATCTTTTCGAGCACCATGGCCGTCGTCGAATTCGGTCTCGGTGCGCAGGACTACGGTTTCATGATGTCGGCACTCGCGGTCGGGTCTCTGTGCGGGGCCATTCTGGTCGCGCGCAGTACGCGCCCCCGACTGTCGGTCATCACGGTCGCGGCGCTCGTCATTACGATCGGCGGTATCGCCTCAGCGCTCGCTCCGACGGTAACCGTGTTCATCCTGGTCTATCCGTTACTCGGTTTCGGCAGTGTGCTGATGGTCGCGACGACCAACGGGTATATCCAAACCACCACCGACGACATCTACCGCGGACGAGTGATGGCCATCTTCTCGACGCTGCTGATTGGAAGCACGCCGATCGGCTCGCCCCTGATCGGGTGGGTGTCGAACGAGTTCGGGCCGCGCTGGGCGCTCGGCGCCGCCGCGCTGGGTGGTCTCATCGCCACCGTGATCGCACTGGTGTGGATGCGCAGTTCTCACAATATTTCCACGATGGCTACCCTGCGATCCGCCTTCATCCGAACGCGAGACGAACAGCCCGATACCGCCACGCAGGTCATCACCCTCAGTCAACGCGGTCCCTGAACGCTCTAAATCACCGCAGCAACGGTAGCCCGCGCAGCAAATCGCCTAGAGTTGTGCTGTGGACGCAACCGACCAGCGAATAATCGAGCAACTCCGTGAGAATGCGCGCGCGGGCTATGCCGATATTGGCGATGTCGTGGGTCTGTCGGCGAGCGCCGTCAAGCGTCGAGTGGATCGACTCGTTCAGACGGGCGCGATTCGTGGGTTCACCGTCAACGTTGACCCGGCCGCCGAGGGTGTCGGAGTCGAGGCGTATGTCGAACTGTATTGCCGTGGAACCGTGTCCCCTGACGACCTTCGGACGCTGCTCACCGGCGTGCCCGAGGTTGTCTACGCGGGAACCGTGTCGGGGCAAGCCGACGCGATTGTTCACATGCGCGCCGCGTCCATCCCCGCGTTAGAAGCCGCGTTGGAACGAGTTCGGAACGCACCCAACGTCGATCACACGCGCTCGTCGATCATGCTGTCGCGTTTGGTTCACCGCCGCATCCTCTGAACATGTTGTGACATGTTCCCTTCCCACCGCCGTGGCGGTGACAATAGAAGCATGCGAATTGGAATTCTCACGTCCGGCGGAGACGCACCCGGCCTCAATGCGGTCATCCGTGGCGCTGTTCTGAACGGCGAGCGCCATTACGGCATGAGCTTTGTGGGTATCCGCGACGGCTGGCGCGGGCTCGTCGACGCGGACTTCCAGCCGTTGGCGCGCGCAGAGGTCAAAGGAATCGGAAAAATGGGCGGCACGATTCTTGGCTCGTCGCGTACAAATCCGTTCGAGGGCAACGGCGGAATCGATCGAATCAATCAGGTCATGGCCGACGCCGGCATGGACGGGCTTCTCGTCATCGGCGGCGAGGGCACCCTCGCCGCAGCGAACCGCTTGTCCGAGGCCGGCATCAACATCGTCGGCGTCCCCAAAACAGTCGACAATGACCTGTCGGCAACGGACTACACCTTCGGCTTCGACACCGCCGTCAACGTCGCCACCGAAGCAATGGACCGGCTTCGAACCACGGGTGACTCTCATCACCGCTGCATGGTGGCCGAGGTCATGGGACGGCACGTGGGCTGGATCGCCCTGCACTCGGGAATGGCAGCCGGCGCACAGGTCATCCTTATCCCCGAACGAAAAACATCTCTCGACGAAATCGTGGGATGGGTCACCTCGGCCTACGAACGCGGTCGCGCGCCCCTCGTGTGTGTCGCCGAAGGGTTCCTTCTCGACACGATGGACGACGCTCACAGCGAACGAGGATTGGATGCGTTCGGGCGACCACGTCTGGGCGGAATCGGGGAAAAGCTTGCGCCCTTGATCGAAGAAGCGACGGGAATCGAAACCCGCGCCACCACTCTCGGCCACATCCAGCGCGGAGGAACACCCTCCGCTTTCGATCGGGTGCTGGCCACGCGATTCGGAATGAACGCCACCCGAGTGATTTCCGAAGGGAATTGGGGAAGCCTCGTAGCCCTTCGCGGCACCGACATCGTGACGACCACGTTCGAGTCCGCACTCGGCGAGCTGAAGACTGTTCCGGCCGAGCGCTGGTCCGAAGCCGCGCTGCTGTTCGGTTAGGCGTTCCGGAACTCGAGCAATGCGTCCACGAGCGCTTCGTTGCTGCGCTCTGCCGCAGTGTGGGAAACAACCAGGCCCGCCTCCCGCGCGTCATACGCGGTTCGCGGTCCGATACAGATGATCGCCGTCGAATCGGGGATTGGGCTCAGTTGGAGGGCCAACTGACGCGCGACGCTTCCGGAACTCACCAGGATCGCGGTGATGTCTCCCGATCGAACCCGTTCGATCACGTCCACGTCGATTTCGAGCCCGATGGTTCGGTAGGCGGACACGAATGTCGCCCGCACGCCCCGTTCCGTGAAACCCGCGGCGAGAATCGGCTCGGAGGTTTCGGAGTGGGGGACAAAAACGGACGATTCGAGGAATCCGTCGGGCAGCGTGTGAAGGAAGCCACGAGGTGAATTGTCGGTAGCAGGAACGAAGTCAACCCGGATGTTCGCGAAAGACAGCGCCTGCGCCGTGGTTTCTCCGATTGCGGCCACTCGGGTGTGCTCGGGAATTTCGACCTTTTCGTGCTGCAACACATCCACCGTTGTGGCACTCGTGAGAACTACCCAGTCGAAATCGCCCGCACGCAGGCGAATCAGCTGTTGCTGGAGCGCGTTGTCGTCCTCGGCAGCCGCGAAGTTGACGACGGGCGCGACGACCGCCTGTGCACCGAGCACCGTGAGCCGATTGGTGATGTCTTCCGAAAACCGCCCACCGCGCGGGATAAGCACCGTCTGGTCGCCGAGGCGTCGAATCACCGGAATGCTCGACGTCGGGCTTACCTCGCGAATTGCAAAATCAGTCATCCCCGAAAACCGCCCATGCAATCGTGCTCACGACAACGACGCCCACGATTCCCGCTCCGATCCACCACGGCACGGGGTTGGCCTGATACGAGCCTGAGATTTTTTCCCCCAACGCCGCACGCTGAGCGGGAAAGTCAAGTTTGTGTTCCAATTCAGAGACCGTCTCGCGGAACTGTTCGCGGCGGGCCGCGATGTCTGCCGCAATCTGCTTTCGGCTACTTGCCACGGGAGTCTCCTTTTGCCAAGTTTCGGAAGTCTGCGGCGATCTGGTCGACCGACTCGAACGGAGTGAAACCTTTGCGAATTGACGCGATGCCGATGGCAATGAACAACACACCGAAGACCAAGACGACGCCGGCGACAACGAGCGCAGCCGCCCACGCGGGCATGAACACTGCGAGCCACAGGATGAGGGAGACGACGAGCATCGTCATGAACATCGACAGCAGCGTCACTCCCAATGTCACCCAGCCGAGTCCAATTCCGGCAGAGCGAAGTTTGCTGGCGAGTTCGGACTGAAGCAGTCGAACCTCGGCCCTTACGAGGTCACTCAGTTCTCGCGGCAAATCGGCGAGAAGCTGAAAAAAGCCGCGTTCTTTGGTGTCCTTCGCCATGAAAAGCTAGTTCTGTGAGTCCGACGCGGGAGGCTTCGGCGTGGACTTTCGCGTCGTTTTCGGCGCTGTTTTGGGGGTCCGAGTTGCCGCTGCGGGCTTAGCCGCCGGGGGCGTTTTCGCGTCAGCCGACTTACCCGTGCGCATCGCCTCGACCCGCTCCGAAATCTTTTTTACGTTCTCTGAAACAGCCGACGCGACCTCGGGAGCGTTCTCTTTGACGAATTCGGTCGCTGCCGAAACCTGTTCCTGAACTCGAGGGTCGTTCCAGACCTTGAGCGCAGCGGTTTTCATCTGGTTGTACCGCGCACGGCCCGCTCGGGTGCCGAAAACGTAGCCAACCCCCAGGCCTAAGACGAAAAGAATCTTTCCGCGCATGGTGATTCCTCCTTGTATGCCGTTCAGAGAACATATTCTATCCCCGAACTCGGGCGTCAAAAATCCTGGTGCCACTCGATACCGGATTGCACCGCCGGCAACTACCAGATCGTGACGCGGTCCGCCGGCTCCAACCACATCGGGTCATTCGCGTTCACGCCGAATGTGTCATAGAACACATCGAGGTTTCGCACGATTTGGTTGCAGCGAAACTCGGGTGGCGAGTGCGGGTCGATGGCCAGCAGTCGAAGCGCCTCTTCGTCGCGAGACGATTGACGCCAGGCCTGCGCCCACGACAGAAAGAACCGCTCCGCCCCGGTCATCCCATCGACGATGGGCGGTTCGGCGCCGTCCAGGGACAACATGTAGGCCTTCCAGGCGATACTGAGCCCGCCCAAGTCACCAATGTTCTCGCCGATTGTCAGTTCGCCGTTGACATGATGGCCCGGTAGCGCTTGCGGTTCGAGCGCGTTGTACTGATCAATCAACGCGCGTGTCCGTTCCGAGAATCGCTCGCGGTCGACGTCGCTCCACCAGTTGGACAAGCGACCGTCACCATCGAATTCGCTGCCCTGATCGTCAAATCCGTGGCCGATCTCGTGTCCAATCACGGCACCGATTGCGCCATAGTTCGCGGCGGCGTCTCGGTCCGCAACGAAAAACGGATACTGCAGGATTGCGGCCGGGAACACGATTTCGTTGAAGCCGGGGTTGTAATACGCGTTGACGGTCTGGGGCAACATGAACCATTCGTCTCGGTCGAGCGGTTTCCCCACTTTTCCAAGTTCCCGGGCAAATTCAAATCGGGCGATTGCGAACACATTGCCGACGAGGTCATCCGCCGCCACATGAACGGTCGAATAGTCGCGCCACTTCGGGGGATACCCGATCTTGGGCGTGAACTTGTCGAGTTTTTCGAGCGCCCGCGCCTTGGTCTCGTCGCTCATCCACTCCAGATTGGAAATGGACTCCCGATACGCCTCTGTCAGGTGGTGGATGAGGATGTCCATCTGGGCTTTCGCCGCGGGTGGATAGTGACGTTCGACGTACAGTTTGCCGACTGCCTCGCCGAGCCCGCCCTCGGCGAATCCGACACCGCGCTTCCAGCGGTCTCGGATTTGCGGTGTGCCCGACAACGTCGTCCCGTAGAAGGCGAAATTTTCGTCCACGAACGCAGCCGAAAGGTACGGCGCGAGTCCGTGAATGACCTGCCAGCGCAACCAGTCGGTGAGGGACTCGAGGTCCGCCGATTCCAGGATCGAGCGCGCGCCTTCGATGAAGGACGGCTGTCGCACCACAACCTCGGTGAACACCTGGTCCGCAACATCGAGAGCGTCGCGCCACGGCAACGCGACCGGGCCCAGCGACAGCGCGAACTCGTCCCACCCGACCAGGTTGTACGTCGCGTGGGTGTCGCGGCATCGAACGGTGTCCCAGTGGAACGACGCCAGCTGTTCTTCGATGGCATACACGCGCGACGCGCTCGCCGCGGGATCGGTCATACCGGCGAGAGTGAACATTCGCTCGAGGTGAGCGCGGTACGCGTCACGAATCGAGGCAAAGGTGTCTTCGCGAAAATACGACTCGTCGGGAAGTCCGATTCCGCTCTGTTCGAGAAACACGAGATAGCGCGAGGGGTCACCGGGGTCGTTGTCAACAAACATCGACACGAACGAACCGATGCCTTCGCGTTCGAATTCCCCCAGCGTCGACATGAAGTGGGCGAGGGACGCAACCTGGTCGATGCGGTCCAGCAGCGGAGCCAGCGGTCCGGCCCCGAGTGCGTTTACCGCATCGACATCCATGAAGCTGGAATACAGGTCACCGACCTTTCGCGCTTCCGTCCCCGCGGCCGCCGATTGGCACTCCTCGATGATGGTTCGGACCGCCTTTTCCGCTTCTTCCGCGAGGATGTGAAAAGACCCGTAGCGGGCTTTGTCGGCGGGAATGGGAGTTCGGGCGATCCACCGCTCGTTCATGTGGCGGTACAGGTCATCGGCGGGGCGAATCGCGTCATCGCGCTCGTCGATTTCAATTCCGGACGTGGTCATGGTGCTCCCTTCGAGTAAATGATGACTAGTTTAAAAGGCCGAACTGTTCTGCCTGTTTGGTGGGTCCCGCCACGAGAACTTCGTCGAACTCCGAGACAATTGTGTCGCTGTCCGCGTTGATCCAGTTTCCGTCTCCGGTTTTCACTGCCATCACGGTGACCCCGTATCGTTTGCGAATCTCGGAATCGCCAAGGCGGGTTCCAATGATGTGCTGGTTTGCTGTCGTTTTGATGATGACGTAGGTGTCGTCGACCTCGATGAAGTCGGTGGAGCCCTTCACCTGGTGAGCGACGCGGCGGCCCATGTCGTGTTCGGGGTAGACAATGTGGTGAACTCCGATTTGTCCGAGGATGTCTCCGTGCTCGACCGATGTCGCTTTCGCCCAGACCTCTTTGGCCCCGATTTTGATCAGATACGCGCCGATGAGGATGCTGGCGAGGACATCGGACCCGATCGCAATCACGCAGACGTCGTAATCCTTGACGTGCAATTGCTCGAGCGCTTCGCCGACACCGGGGTCGACCCGAACGACTTTGGTGAGCAGCCCGTTGTGTCGTTGCACGCGGTCCTCGTCGGTTTCAATTCCGAGCACTTCAACTCCGCTGGCCACGAGTTCGCAGGCCAAGGCCGAGCCAAAACGCCCCAGCCCGAAGACCGCGACGTTCCGGACGCTTTTTCGTGTTCCAAATGTACGTTTAACCAAGGAGGGGCCTTTCTTTCGGGAACTCATACAGGTTGGGGCGATGGGTGAGAACAAGTGCTGTACTTAGCGTAAGCGGACCGAGCCGTCCCACAATCATGAGCACAATCAGGTTGATGAGCGCAGCGTCGGGGAGAGACGCGGTGATTCCGGTGGACAGTCCCACCGTTCCGAACGCACTAATAACTTCGAAGATGATTTTGTCCGTGTCAGTGTCGGTGACGACCTGCATGAGAACCGTCGAAATAGCCACGTAGGCGACCGACAAAAGAGCAATGGTGATGGCCTGTCGGTGAACGGAACGCGAGAGGCGCTTCCCAAAGATGTTGACCGCAGAGTCGCCGCGAAGCTCGGTCCACACGATGTATGCAAGAACAGCGAACGTCGTAATCCGGATTCCGCCGCCAGTACTGCTCGGGCCGGCGCCGATGAACATGAGGGCGTCCAGTCCCAGCCACGTCTCTGGCTGAAAGAGGCCGACGTCCAACGTATTCAGTCCGCCGCTTCGTGTCTGGACCGAGTGAAAGAAGGAGGCCATGATTTTCGTGAAAGTGTCGAGGGGACCGAGTGAGTTCGGGTTGGACCACTCCAACACCGCGATATAGATCGTGCCGACGATGGTGAGAATCACCGTCATAGCGAGCACGATGTTGAGATTCATGGTCCACACTCGAGGAGCCCACCCGGCTCGTCGAAGTTCGATAAGGACGGGAAATCCGACGCCGCTGACGAGAACCAATGCCGAGACCGTAAGGCTAATCACGGGGTCGTACACGAACTGCATCAGGCTGTCGGGGTAGAGCGAAAAGCCGGCTTGGTTGAACGCGGAGATAGAGTGAAAAACGCCAGACCAAAGGGCTTTACCGATGTCATAGTCATAAATGAACGTGAACCACGCGGCGAGAATCACCGCACCAATCACCTCGAAAAACAGAACCAATTTGACGATTCGAACGATGATTTCGCGCATCGTTCCCAGGTCTTGAGGGGTTCGAAACTCGGTCGAGATAAGGTCTGTTCCGCTGGTGGACAGGCGTCGGAACACAAAAATTGCCACGAATCCCGACACCACCATGATTCCCAGCCCGCCGAGTTGGATCAGGACCAACAACACAACTTTTCCGAAGTCCGTGAGAGTCGCGGACACGTCGACAACCGAAAGTCCCGTGACCGAAACGGCCGACGTCGAGGTGAAGAATGCGTCGATAAACGACAGCGGCGCTCCCGTCGCCGCCATCGGTAGGGTGAGAACCAGCGCCCCCACGGTGATGAGCACGAGATAGACCAACAACACGACCTGGGTCGGGTGCAGCGAGAAACGACCGCGGAGTCGCTCTCGGATGGAGGTCAGTGAAGCCACCTCGCTAGATTACGCCCATAGGCTGTGTAAGTGAGATTAGTGGTGGCGACTTGTTCCGTGGATTACGCGGGACGATTGACCGCACACCTGCCTCTCGCAACCCGAACACTCATGCTCAAGAGCGACGGAAGCGTTCTCATCCATTCGGATGGCGGTTCGTACAAGCCGCTCAACTGGATGAGCCCACCCTGCGTCATCGATTTCATGGAACCCGATGACGACCTCGCCGCAGCCGGCGTTCTCGAGTTGTGGCGAGTGACTCACGCGAAAACGGCCGACATGCTCGCGATTTCGATCTTCGAAATCCACCACGATTCAACCCATGAACTGGGCGACGACCCGGGCCTCATCAAAGACGGGGTGGAAGCCGATTTGCAGCGCCTGTCCGCAGGCCAAATCGAGGTCTATGGCGAAGGATTTAACCTGATTCGCCGTGAGTATCCGACCGCAATCGGTCCGGTCGACATCCTCGCACGTGATTCGAACGAATCCGTTGTCGCGATTGAAATCAAACGACGTGGCGATATCGACGGAGTTGAGCAGTTGACGCGGTACCTCGAACTCCTCAACCGGGACCCGACCCTGGCCCCGGTCACCGGGATTTTCGCAGCGCAGGAAATCAAGCCACAAGCGCGCACCCTTGCCGAGGACCGCGGCATCCGATGTGTTGTTCTCGACCTCGACGCCTTGCGCGGCGGCGAAACCGACCACGACAGGCTCTTCTGATGACCTATACCGCGGTGTTGTTCGACCTCGACGGGACCATTGTTGATTCCGCGCCGGGAATCTTTCACTGCTTTGAACACACGTTTCGGATGATGCATCGCGAGGCGCCCAGCCGCGCGGCGATGCGCCCGTTCCTCGGGCCACCCCTCGAGGAAACGTTTCGCGATTCGCTGGGAATGACCGGCGATGATCTTGACCGTGCGGTCGCCATTTATCGCGCCGAGTACGCGGCGGGGGGCGCAATCACCGCCGAAATGTATCCCGGTGTGATCGAAGTCGTTCGTGCCGTTCGAAAAGCCGGAATCCCGGTCGCATTGGCGACATCAAAGGTAGAAACTGGCGTTCGCATGGTTTTGCGGCACTTCGAACTCGAAGAGGACTTCGACGTGCTGGGTACCGCCTCGGACGACGATGTTCGATCAGCGAAAGCAGACGTTGTTCGCTTCGCGCTCGACGCTCTTGACGAGGCAGGTGCCGACATTTCGCGTGTGGTCTTGGTGGGCGATCGAATACACGACGTCGAAGGTGCCGCCATCCACGGCGTCGACAGCGTGTTGGTGCAGTGGGGATATGGCACCGAGGACGAATGGTCAGAGGCGACCGCGACCGTTGCGACGGTCGAAGGGCTTCGCAAGTTCCTCGGGGTTTAACTGGTGCGGAACGCGGCGAGGCGGACCGAGTTGAGCACCACGAATACGGATGAGAACGCCATGGCGAGACCGGCAACCGCCGGGCCCATGATTCCCGCGAGAGCGATGGGGATTGCGATCGCGTTGTAGCCAAACGCCCACACCAGGTTTCCGCGAATCGTTCCCAGCGTCGACCGCGACAGCCGAATAGAGTCGGCTACTCGGCGAAGGTCAGTGGTCACCAGCACGATGTCGCTCGTTTCAATCGCAACGTCCGTGCCATGCCCCATCGCGATTCCCAGATCGGCTTGCGCGAGTGCCGCCGCATCATTGATTCCGTCGCCGACCATCGCCACGACCTCTCCTCGTTGTTGAAGACGTGCGATGAGGTCGCGTTTGTCGGCCGGGTTCATGGCTCCGTAGAACTCGTCGATACCCACCTCTCGCGCAACCAATTCGGTGACCGCCGTGTTGTCACCCGACGCCATGACGGTTCGAATTCCCAGCTTTGATAGCGCGTTGATCGCCACCGAGGCACTGGGTTTGACAACGTCACTGATGGCAATGAGGCCCACGACCCTGTCCCCGTGCGCAACGGCAACGAGGGATCGCCCCGCCAAAGTCCACTCAGCAGCTAGTTCCGCGATTGCCGGCGAGACGGAATGTGCCGTTTCGGCAAGCCACGCCAATGACCCGGCGCGAATAACCGTCGTGCCCAGACTTCCCGTCACTCCACGCCCCGGTTCAGCCACAATTCCGGACGCAACGTCGCCCATGATTCCGCGAGTGGTCGCTTCGGCCACGACCGACCGAGCCAGCGGGTGATCCGTACCCATCTCAACACGCGCTGCGTCCCCGAGAACCGTGTCGACCGAAACTCCGTCGCCGAAAACATCGACCACCGATGGGTGTCCGCTCGTCAGCGTTCCGGTCTTGTCAACGACGACGATCGTGACGCGACGCGTGCTCTCGAGAACGTCGGTTCCGCGAATGATGATTCCACTGCGGGCTCCGCGTCCAGTCCCGGCGAGAAGAGCCATCGGTGTTGCCAGTCCGAGTGCACACGGACAGGCCACGACGAGCGTCGCCACCGCGATAGACACCGCGTGTGTCGCATCGCCCGAGATGGCGAACCACACGATTCCGCCGATGACTGCGGCGACAATCACGAGTGGCACGAACACCGCCGAGATGCGGTCGACCAGTTTTTGGACAGGCGCTTTGCCCGCTTGGGCTTCTTCGACCATGTGGGTGAGCCGAGCGAGTTCGGTGCTGGCGCCAACCGCGGTGGCTTCGACCACTAGTCGGCCCCCCGCATTGACCGTTCCGCCGATGAGTGTCGAGCCAGGACCGACGGCAACAGGCACGCTTTCGCCCGTGACGGCACTCGCATCGATTGCCGACTGTCCCTCGATGATCCGGCCATCCGTCGGCACAATCCCGCCGGCCAGGACGACGAATGTGTCGCCTTTCTGCACGGCACCGGCGGGGACCGTTACTTCACGCTCATCAATGAGGAGAACTGCCTGCTTGGCGGCGGTGTTGAGAAGAGCGGTGAGCGACATTTTCGCCGCTCGTTTAGAGCGCGATTCCAACAGACGTCCGAGCAAGACGAACGCGGTGACCACGGCGGCTGACTCAAAATAAAGCGAATGGGGACTGTAGCCAAACAACGCCAATTCCATACGCATCCCGATCATGCCCGCCATCGTGAAAAACAATGCATACATCGACCACAGGTAGGCCACCGCAACCCCGAGCGATACGAGAGTGTTCATCGTCGTTGCACCGTGGCGCGCATTGCGCAGCGCCGCTCTGTGGAATGGCCACGCCCCCCAGGTGACGATCGGCGTGGTGAGTGCGGCAGCCACCCACTGAAATCCGTCGAACTGCCAAGCGGGGAACATCGAGACGAGAAACACCGGTATCGCGAGGACAAGTGAAACAATGACCCGAGCCGTAAGCACAGGATCGACGGGAGCTTCGGTTTCGCGCTGGTCGCGGTCGATGACTCGAGCTCCGTAACCGACCTTGGTGATAGCCGCAATGAGGTCCGTCGCATCGGTCACGCCGTCGATGTCAATCGAGGCACGCTCGGTCGCAAAATTGACGGTCGCGGTCACTCCAGGAACGGTCGACAGCGCGCCTTCAATCCGGCCCGCACACGTCGCACAGGTCATACCCTCCAGCGCCAGATCGACGTGGGTGCTGGGCATTAGTGGACTAGTTCGTAGCCGGCTTCGACGATTGCCTTATCAAGGGCGGAAGCATCGACAGCCCCATCGCTCTCGACGTGCAGCGTCGACTGACCATTCGCCACGAGATCAATGCTGACCCCCGTTACTCCCGGCACGAGTGCCGCCGCTCGGGATACCGTCATCACACAGTGGTTACAGGTCAATCCCGTGACGCCGAAGTCTGTTGAACTCATGTGGAATTCCTTTCCCCGCCGTTTTCAACATGTGTGGAACCAAAAACATTCCCCCACCCAGAAAATCTGGTGCGCAAGAGGGGACTTGAACCCCTACGCCCTTACGGGCACTGGCACCTGAAGCCAGCGCGTCTGCCATTCCGCCACTTGCGCGCGTCATTCGACGTGCCCGTCAAGGCTATCACGGCGACGCATTCCCTCCCCCGCGAGGTGTGGGGCGCGAACTCGTGCCACGGTTAGAATTGGCTCGACCGTCCAGGGGGAAATTGTGGGCTTATTAGACAACGTAGAACGTGGTCTTGAGCGACTCGTCAGCGGCGCATTTGCGAAGTCTTTTCGAGGCGGTGTGCAGCCGATTGAAATCATCGCGGCGCTCAAGCGGGAAATGGATTCCCACGCAGTCGTCGTCCAGCGCGACCGCATTTTGGCGCCCCACGTCTATACCGTGGGGCTCAACGCGGACGACATCGAGCCGCTCGCTGCTCACGGCACCGTGTTGATTGACGAATTGACCGACGCCGTCCGGGCCTACGCCACTCGACAGCGTTACAGTTTCACCGCACCGGTGACCGTCTCACTCGTAGCCGCGTCCGACATTGCGGGTGGTGTCATCAAGGTCGCGTCTCAAGCCCTCGATGCGGTTTCCGATTGGCACCCGGCGCTCGAGATCAACGGGGAAACGGTTCACCTGACCGGTCCCGAAATCATCATCGGTCGCGGGTCGTCGGCGCAGGTGATTCTCAGTGACAGCGGCGCATCGCGACACCACGCCCGAATTCTGTGGAGCGGCAAAATCGGCGGGTTGGAGGACCTTCAATCCACGAACGGGACGGTGTTGAACGGAACGCGCATCACGTCGTCCCCGCTGGAGCAGGGTGACGTCATTCAAATCGGGGGCACCCAACTAGTTTTTCGGATTCTGCCGGGAGTCTCCGCGTGAGTGAACTGACGCTCTTTGTTCTCCGTTTCGGATTCCTCGCCCTGTTGTGGGTTTTCGTGTTCGCCATCGTTTTCGCGCTTCGGAGCGATCTGTTCGGACACTATCTCCGCCGCAGCGACAAGGGAAAGGGCGACATCACCCACAATCCCGGTGCCGAATCGTCGCCGTTCCTGCCGCCCGTCACCACCACATCGACGTCGAGCCCGGCCCAAAAACTCGTCATTACCGCCGGCGCGCGCGAAGGTCTCGAAATTCCCCTCGATTCCGACCGTCTCACCATCGGCCGAAGCGCCCAGTCGGGACTCGTGATTCGAGACGAGTACACCTCCACCAACCACGCCCGCCTTCAGTTGTGGAACGGGGACTGGGTCATCCAAGACCTCAGTTCCACCAACGGAACATTCGTGGACAACCAGCGCGTCAGTGTTCCCACTCCGGTCCCGCTCTACGTGCCCGTGTCGGTTGGTTCCACAATCTTCGAACTGAGGCCATAAGTGGACGCGCGGGTCCTCTCCGTCGCGAGCAGCCACATCGGGCGCGTTCGCGCGAGCAACCAGGATTCGGGTTACGCGGGAACACACCTTTTTCTCGTCGCGGATGGAATGGGTGGTCACGCGGGTGGTGACGTCGCGAGTTCTCTCGCGACTCAGACCGTCACCGCCATCGCGGACGAACGGTTCGACACCATCGACATCGCCCGCGAGCGCCTCGTCGACGCCGTGATGACCAGCGCCGCCGAACTTGTCGACGCGGTTCGCGAGCACCCCGATTTGACCGGCATGGGGACAACCGTGAGTGCGCTATTGCGCCACAACAACCAGGTTGTCGTTGCGCACATTGGAGATTCTCGCGTATATCGATTCCGCGGCGGCGTGCTCGAGCAGATGACCACAGACCACACGTTCGTTCAAAAACTCGTGGAAACAGGTCGAATCACTGCCGAGGAAGCCCTCGTTCATCCGCGCCGAAACGTCCTCATGCGCGTGCTCGGCGATTTTGAGGGCAGCGTCGATATCGACTCGGCGATTTTCGACACCGAACCCGGCGACCGGTGGCTGCTGTGCTCGGATGGGTTGTGTGGTTTCGTACCCGAGTCGGCGATTGCCCAGGTCCTTGCCAGCGAACCTGACGCCGCGAAAGCAGCCGAGAAGCTCATCACCATGACGCTTGACCGTGGTGCACCCGACAACGTCACCATCGTGATCGCGGGTGTTAACGAAACAAACATGAGTGCCGCCGCAAAACCACTGTTGGTGGGCGCAGCTGCGCTTCCCCTCCTTTTTGACGCGGTGACCCGACCGCTTCCCCGGGTTGTTTCCCGCCTGTTTTCACTCAAATCCGGAAGCGCAATGGAAGAGCATTTCGCGACCGCCGATTATTTGGACACACTCGTGGCCGAGGACAAGCGACGTGCGGCACAACGGCGGTCGCGCTGGGCCGTTTATTTCTCGTTGGCCCTCGCCACCGTCGTCGGCTTCGGCATCTACGGCTATGTCTGGACCCAATCGCAGTTCTTTGTGGGGACAGACGGAGACAGTGTCGTCGTCTATCGAGGAATCAACGGAGACTTCGGTTCGATCCCGCTGCACACAATCGTGCGCGACACCGACATTCCACTCTCCTCACTCTCTGATTTCGTGAGGACCTCGGTGGAACTCACAATCCCGGTCCTGAGCCTCTCGCAGGCCCTACTCGTCGTCGAAAGGATCGAGATTGTCTCTCAGTCCCAGTAGCCCGGCGAACGCGACCATCACCGAGCAGCTCATGCTGCGCCTCAAGGTTCCGACGAAACTTCGAAACCTCGAAGCGACGCTCATTGTCTTTGCCATGATCGTGACCACCGCGGCCCTCGCGCTCGTGGATATTGGCGTGACCGGAGTAGTAAACCCATCGATCATCGGCTTGACATTCGGACTAGGAGCCATCGTTCTCGCGATGCACGTCGCGCAGCGATTCGTCGCCCGTGATGCCGACCCGCTCATCCTTCCCATCGTTACCCTTCTCAACGGGCTCGGAATCGCGATGATTCATCGACTCGACCTTTCGTTCGGACTGACCGGCTGGGAAGCGAATGCAACTCGTCAAATGGTGTGGACAGCGATTGCGACGGTCGTCGCGATCGGGGTCATTGTGACCGTCCGGAACCACCGCGTCTTGCAGCGTTACCGGTACGTCTGGATGTTGGTCGGTGTGGTGTTGCTCATGTTGCCCCTCGTTCCGTTCATTGGGGTCACCATCAACGGCGCGCGCCTGTGGGTCGACCTCGGTTTCGTGTCTTTCCAGCCGGGAGAAATCGGCAAAATCGCACTCGCATTGTTCTTCGCGGGCTATCTCGTCACGGCGCGCGACTCGCTGTCTGTGGTCGGGAAGCGCCTGTTCGGGGTGACCTGGCCGCGAATCAAGGACCTCGGACCAATCGTCGTGGTCTGGGCGGTCGCGATGCTGGTTCTCATTTTCCAGCGCGACCTCGGCACGTCACTTCTCTATTTCGGGCTCTTCCTTGTCCTGATGTACGTGGCGACCGGACGGGCAATTTGGTTTGTTGTCGGAGGCGGTTTGTTCGGAGCGGGTGCGCTCATCGCCAGCCAGTTCCTCACTTACGTCCAGGGTCGGTTCGCCGCGTGGCTTGACTCCTTCAACCAAGCGAATTACGAGGCCGTCGGTGGTTCCTATCAGCTCGTGCAGGGGCTTTTCGGCTTCGCCTCGGGAGGAATCATCGGGACGGGTCTCGGTGCTGGTCACCCGGGAATCGTTCCCCTCGCCGAATCGGACTACATCATGGCCAGCCTCGGAGAAGAACTCGGGCTTGTCGGGGTGTTTGCGATTCTCTCGCTGTACCTGTTGTTTGTCGCTCGGGGAATTCGAATCGGCGTCAATGGCTCCGACGACTTCGGTCGGCTGCTGGCCGTGGGGCTTACGTTCGTCATCGCGCTACAGGTCTTCATTGTCGTGGGAGGCGTCACTCGGGTGATCCCGGTCACGGGGCTCACCACCCCGTTCCTCGCTGCTGGCGGATCATCGCTCGTCGCGAACTGGATAATTGTGGCTCTGCTGTTGCGGCTCAGTGACACTGTTCGCCATCAGCGCGAGGCGGTGCCGGGCGCATGATTAAGGAACTTCGGCGGGTCACTATCGGCATCGGCGTCTTGTTCGGCGCGCTGTTCGTGTCCGCCACCGTGATTCAGGTTTTTCAAGTCGACAACCTGCGCGTCGACCCCCGTAACGTGCGCACCCTGTATGACTCGTATGCCACCGAACGCGGCTCAATCCTCGTGGGGTCGACTCTCATCGCCGAATCCTTGCCCGTCGACGACGTTTACCGATACCAGCGCACGTATCACGGAGGTGGACTCTACGCTCCGGTGACGGGCTACTTCACAATCAACCAGGGCATCAGCGGACTCGAGTTCGCCATGAATGACAAACTGAGCGGTCAATCGAATTCGCAGTTCTTCGACCAAATCATTTCACTTGTCTCGGGCACCGATCCGCGCGGTGCGTCGGTGAAGCTCACCATCAATGCTGCGGTCCAACAGGTGGCACGGGACGCCCTCGGCGAACTTACCGGTGCGGCCATCGCCATCGAGCCGGCGACCGGCAGGATTCTCGCTTTTGTTAGCACCCCGACCTTCAATCCAAACGACCTCGCCTCGCACGATTCGGATGTGGTGCGCTCCAACTACGACGCACTTCTCAATTCGACCGCGGGACCACTCGTGAATCGGGCTATCGGTGGCGACTTGTACCACCCGGGTTCGGTGTTCAAGTTGGTCGTCGCCTCGGCGGCAATCGATTCGGGAATGATGTCTGCAGAGTCGATGGTTCCGAACCCATCCAAGCTTGATTTACCGCTCAGCGACTCGACGATTTACAACTCGAATGACTCCACGTGTGGTCCGGGACGGTCCGTCACCATCTCAACTGCCCTGCGTCTGTCCTGCAACATCCCATTCGCTCAGATCGGTGTGCAGCTAGGGGAAGCGCGCTTGCGTGACTACACCGAAGCGTTCGGATTTGGCGCGACCGTCGAAGTTCCAATGAAAACCACTCCGTCGATTTTCCCCTCGGGGATGGACGACGCACAACTCATGTTGTCGTCCTTCGGGCAGTTCGATGTTCGTGTCACCCCACTACAAATCGCGATGGTGTCCTCCGCCATTGCGAACGGTGGCCTGCTGATGGCACCCACCGTAGTGGACTCCGTGCTCGCCCGTGACCTGTCGCCTCTCAGCCCCTTCACCCCGGTTGAATACGGCCAACCCATCAGCCCGGACACCGCACTAATCCTGCGCGACATGATGGTCGACGGAGTCGCCGACGGTGTGGCGAGCGGTGCTCGAATACCCGGAATCGACGTCGCGGGAAAGACCGGCACGGCCGAAAACGGTGTCGATCAGCCGTACACACTGTGGTTCACCGGGTTTGCCCCCGCGGAGAACCCGCGGGTGGCGGTCGTGGTTGTCGTCGAGGGTTCGGACGGGCTGGGTAATTCCGCGTCCGGAAACTCCGTGGCCGCACCGATTGCCCGAAAGATCATCGAGGCGGTGTTGGCGCAATGAGGCCTCAGATTGGTCACGTCTTCGGTGGGCGGTATGCGCTCAAGTCGCGACTCGCCATTGGTGGAATGGGTGAGGTCTGGCAAGCGCTGGACAGCGTCATCGAACGAAACGTAGCGATCAAGATTCTCAAAGAGGAATACTTCGGTGACCACGCATTTCGGGAGCGTTTTCGTGCCGAGGCTCGACACGCCGCCCTGGTGAACCACGAAGGAATCGCGAGCGTCTACGACTTCGGCGAAGAGGACGGGAGTGCGTACCTCGTCATGGAACTCGTCCCCGGAGAAGCGCTCTCCACCATTTTGGAACGCGAGCGTTTTCTCTCACCCGAGCGGGTTCTCGATATCGTGGCGCAGACCGCATCCGCGCTACACGCCGCGCACGAGGCGGGGCTCGTCCATCGCGACGTGAAACCCGGAAACCTCATCATTACGCCGGACGGACGAGTCAAAATCACTGATTTCGGAATCGCTCGAGCGGTGGATCAAGTTCCGCTAACGGCGACCGGACAGGTGATGGGCACGGTTCAATACCTTTCGCCCGAGCAGGCCTCCGGAAAGACCGCCAGCGCACTCACCGACATTTACTCGCTGGGAATTGTCGCCTACGAAGCGCTCGCGGGGAAGCGCCCGTTCACGGGTGAATCTCAGGTGTCGATTGCGATGGCGCACATCAAGCAACCGCCGCCACCGCTGCCTGACAGCGTGCCCCTCGCAGTGCGAAACTTGATTCTCGCGTGCATCGCCAAAAAACCTGAACGACGACCCTCAAGTGCCCGTCAATTGGCCCGTGCCGCCATCGCCATCACCCGTGGACGAGTCGGCGAAGCATTAGCCCTTGTTCCCGCCGTGGATGACGAACCACAGGACCTTTCGGAAGATACGTCGACCCGAATTCTCCCGGTATCAGTGGCCCCGCGTGAAAATGACGAACGTTCTCCGTATCGGAGGCTTCCCAAGACACTTCCCCTGATCGGCATCGTTGTCGTCCTCTCGGTCGTGCTGGTCGGCATCATCGTGGCGCTGGTCTTGCGCCCGTCGGCACCCGCTCCGGTCCCCTCACCGAGCGCGAGCGAAACGGTGAAACCAACGCCAGTCCCCACCGATCCGCTCGCCGGTAACGTCACGATTAACGAAGACGAATTTCTCGGGCTCACGCTCAACCAGGTGGAAGAAAAACTCGCATCGATGGGGCTCCGCCTAGACGCTGTGACCGGAAACATCGCTACGTCCATCGATTTGGTCGGCACGGCGTATCGCGTCAATCCGCGAGGAAGCGTTCCCGCGGATTCGCTCGTCGCGGTGTACTTTCATGACGCGATTCCGACGCCTCCGTCACCGTCGGCATTGACGGTGAGTTCGGGGCCGTACCTTCCCGGGGGAACCGTCACAATCTCGTGGCCCCGTTACGCCGAGTGCCCCGCGGGTTTTGTGCTTGACTCCTATGAGTTCACCGTCAATGGGGGTTCGTTCCCCAACGTGAGCACGTTTGGGTCGAAAGTCACGGTTGCCGAAATCGTGATTGACGCCAACACCACCGAGGTTCGTGTGTCGTACATTGTTAGATGTGGGGACCTTGCATCGAATCCGTCGGAAGACCTGGTGATTGCCGTTGGCTGATAACAATTCGCCGTCACGTTCCAGCCTGGATTCGATTGTGGATTCACCGTTCCTGTTTGCCCAGCGCTATCGGCCCGAGGCGTTGATCGGACGCGGCGGCATGGCCAATGTGTACGTCGGGACGGACACTCGGCTGCAACGCCGGGTCGCGATAAAGGCGCTTCGCCCGGACGTGGCAGCCGATGCCGAATCGCGCAATCGCTTCCAGCGGGAAGCCCACTCGGTGAGCGCGATGGGCCATCCGAACATCGTCCGGGTGTACGACGCCGGAGAAGAATTCATCCCCGCGGTGTCGGTCGATGTTCCGATTCCCTACATCGTGATGGAATACATTGACGGCAAAATCTTGCGCAAGTTGATGGACGCTGGACCGTTCGAGCCAAAGGTCGCAGTGCACATCGCCCTCGGAATTCTTGACGCGTTAGCAGAATCTCACCGGGCGGGAATCATTCATCGCGATATCAAACCCGGCAACGTCATGATTACCCAGTCTGGAGTCGTGAAAGTGTGTGACTTCGGTATTGCCCAGGCAATCGAAGACCCGACCAACGACCCGTCCGCGATTGTGGGAACCGCCCAGTATTTCTCTCCCGAACAGGCCAAGGGCGAGATCATTGACGGCCGCAGTGACCTTTATTCCACCGCGGTGGTGCTCTTCGAAATGGTCACCGGTTCTCCGTTGTTTTCGGGCGACACATCCGTTTCCATCGCATTCCAACACGTCACCCAGACGGCACCTCGTGCTCGAAGTCGACGCCCCGAACTGTCTCCGGAATTCGACATGATCATCGCCAAGGGACTGGAGAAAGACCGCTCGGCTCGGTTTCGAACCGCCGCCGACTTCGCGTCGGCGCTGCGGTCGGTCACCAACCTGGTCGGCGGTGGACGAGCCGATCGAGCGGCAACCGCACCCGTAACAGCACCCAAGCCCGTGTCGGGACCGCCGGCGCTGCCCACCGCGGTCACCGCACCGAGAATCACCGTAGAATCATCCACGACACCCAATCCTGAACCTGGCGGAGACACCATGGACCTCAACGACCTGCGCCCACTTCTTCAGAGCGACACACCACCAAAAGCAAACCTCGTTCGGTGGATTCTTCTTGGCGCAGCGGGTCTTTTGGCGCTGGCGTCGGTCGTGGTGGGGATGATGTTCTATGTGCTGACCTTGAACTCGGGGCAAGCGCTGAGCGGGTTGTCCATCGCTATGCCCGACGTCACCAACGTGTCATTCGAAACCGCCGAAACACAGCTCATGGAACTGGGGTTGACGGTGGTTCGCCGCGTCGAGTCCGACGAAAGCGTCCCGAAAGGGTCCGTCATCTCGACGTCCCCCGCGCCCGGTGTCAATCTGGCCAAAGGCGAGATTGTCACGGTGATCGAGTCGTCCGGGGCTCCCCTCATTGCAGTGCCATCCATCAACTTGTTGGCGGAAGCGAAGGCCGCGTCGGCGATCGAGAACGCCGGATTTGTCGTCGGGAAAGTGACCAATGGTTTCTCGCCGACCGCAAAACTAGGCATCGTGGTGGGAAGCGACCCCGAAGAGGGAACGCGCCTTCCCGCGGGAACTATTGTCAACATCGTCGTGTCCAATGGCAAGATCAAAATCCCCGACGTTGTTGGAATGAGCGTCGGAAAAGCGACGCGAATTCTTCGGGGGCCGGACCTTCAACTCGATGTCACGGTGATTTCGGACAATTCGTGCAGCGGTCAGCAAATCGGGTCGCAGTCACTCAGGGGTGAAGCGCCGCAACAGTCCGCGATAACAATCGTCTACTGCGCCGCCGAATAGCTCAGGGGTTCATCAGCGGGCTGAGTGTTCGTGCCTTCGCCGCTACGCCCGTCATTCCCGTGGTCTCGAGCCAATTTCCAATCATGGTGTAGCCCCCCTCGGTCATGACCGATTCGGGGTGAAACTGCACCCCCCACATCGGTGCGGACGAGTGCTCGACCGCCATGATCACGCCACCGCTTGTGCGCGCCGTGACACGCAGTTCGTCGGGAATCGTTCCGTTCACGATTGCGAGCGAGTGGTAACGGGTTGCGCGAAACGGTGACGGTACACCGTCGAACTGGGCGGAACTGTCATGGGTGACGTCACTCGTTTTTCCGTGCATCAATTCCTCGGCGTGGGTGACAGTGCCGCCCATCGCTTCCGCAATCGCTTGATGGCCGAGGCACACGCCCAGGAGCGGAATTGAGTTCGCCAGGGCGTGTCGAATAATCGGAATCGAGAGTCCCGCGTTGGCCGGTGTTCCCGGTCCGGGGGAAATCAGAATTCCGTCGAATCCTTCGAGTCTCGATGGGATTTCTTCTTCGGGAAAGGCGTCGTTACGCACAACGACGATTTCGGCGCCCAGTTCCTGAACGTACCCGGCCAGTGTGTAAACGAACGAGTCATAGTTGTCGAGAATGAAAATCGAGGTCACTGCTCGACCGTTGACTCTTGTTGAATATAATTTTCCGCGATCCACGGAAAAATCCATTCGACGCACACCGCAAGGATGGCAATAGCCAAAACGGCGAGAACGATGATTTTGAGCCAGCGAGGTCCGGGCAAGACACGCCACAATGCCGAATACATAGTTACCCCGTCATTTCTCGTGAACAGCTATCGCCGCTCGTCAACACCTTAACGCTATCGCGCATTGTCTAGGACTCTGCTCGCATCGCGGCCACTTCCGCCGGGGCGCCATTCGATCGAGGAACGAACGATTCGAACACCGAATAGGCAATCAGTCGTTCCGCGGCGGACGTTTTCGGATGACAGGTTGTCATTGTGAGAATTCGATCCTGCGCCACAATTGTTTCGCGGGGAACGTTGCTCAGGACATCGGCTTGGGTCGGGTACACAAATTCGATATTGCGGAATCGATAAACAAACCACCCCTTTTTTGTCTCCACGTAGATTCGGTCCCCGACTCGCAATTGGTCGACTTTACCAAACGGTGCGCCAAACGTGGTGCGGTGGCCCGCAAGAGCGAAGTTCCCCACGGCACCCAGTGGCGCGGTGGACGAATAGTGTCCGATCCCCGTGGACGGGTCGTTGAGTACCTTTTTCACGTCGACGGATTCCGCGATTGTTCGCACATAGTTTGACCCGAACCGAGGAATCATGATGGTGGCGAAGGCAGCGCCCGCCTGGGGCGACGCCACGACGGGAGGTTTCGGTGATCGCCCCGCGCCTTCGGAACTACCGCTTTCTCGATCGTATTCGGGTATTCCCTTCGTCACTTCCGCCCAGGTCTCCGAGAGGGACACTGCCGCGGCGTCTTGTTTTGCTCCTGTCACGATGTCACCGAGCCAGACGTACCAGAGATAAAAAAACAACACGAGAACGCCGACCGTGATCAACACGTCGCTGACTACTTCTCTGATTTGTAGCGATGACCAGAGTTGGCGCGCGCGATTCCGAAGTTGCTGGATCAACCGTTCACCAGCGCAGTTCCCGCAATTTCCGTTGGGACGCCGTTAGCGCGCGGCACAAACGACTCGAACAACGCGTAGGCGATGAGGCGCTCGGCAGCAGAGAGTTTTGGATGACACGTCGTCATGGTGAGAATTCTATCCTTGGCTTCAATCTGTAGTTGGGGTACCGGATTGAGAACCGTGACTTGGGTTGGGAAGACGTATTCGATATTCCGGAATCGGTAGACATACCAGCCGTCCTCGGTTTCAACATAAATCCGATCGCCGACCCGAAGCTTGTCCACATCCCCGAATGGTGCTCCATAAGTGGTTCGGTGGGCTGCTACGGCGAAGTTGCCGATTTGACCCAAGAGGGCGGTTTCCGAATACCGCCCGATGCCGGTCAGTTGGTTGTTCAGAACTTCTTTCACGTCGACGCCCTCAGCAAGAGTTCGCTCATAACGAGAGCCAAACCGGGGAACGAGGACCGTCGCGAAAGAGTTGGCAAATCCCGGGGATTTGACGACCGGCGGCGGGACATCAGCGATTGCTCCGTCCGAGGTTCCGCTGGCCCGATCAAACTCGATAGCACCGGTCGGTCCGCTATTCCAGGTGTTGGACAGCGTCGCCGCGGCTTTGTCCTGTGCTTCTCCTTGGACAATGTCGTTAAACCAGACGTGCCATCCAAGGAACAAGAGGACGAACAGTCCTACAGTAACCAGAGTTTCGCCCGAGATTCCAATTGCACGATCGACAAACTCTCGACGTGTGACGAGGATTCCCAGACCCCGGAAATCGATGTATTGCCGCCGAGTCGTTTGCGGTTGAAACTCGTAGGCACTTTTCTTCCCGGGTTCCTCGCGAAGCGCATAGGTTCGGCCACGGATTTGCTCGGGGTTTGCGCCCTTCGATCGACGTCCACCAAAACGTGGTGTTCGCGAATTTGGTTTCTCTGATGAAGGGGGCACATTAAGAATTCTAACCTCGGTTTGAGCAAGCATGGGGGTGTGGGTATGCTGGCACAATGGCAAAGACGACCTCGGACGACCAATACCCGGATTCAACCCCCGCGCGCAACAACACTGCGGCACCGAATCCCGTGTGGTTCAAGCCAATCATGTTCGGCTTCATGCTCGTCGGGCTCGTGTGGATTTTGACCTATTACGTCAGTGCGGGACTGTTCCCCATCGCAACGCTCGGAGCGGTGAACATCGTGATTGGCTTTGGCTTGATGTTTGTCGGCTTCCTCATGACAACGCGCTGGCGATAAAACCTAATTACACCAGTGTAATTATCCCCTGCTGGGGATAACTAGGTGGATAACTTCATCGGCTGCGGCGGCGAAACAACACAAACGTCGACAGCGCGCCTCCAAGAAGCCCCCCGAGGTGGGCTTCCCACGAAATCCCTGGCACGACGAACCCAATTGCGAGGTTGATGCCAATGATGACGATCAGCGACACATTGTTGCTTCCCAAACCGCGATTGATGATGAACAGAGCTGCAAACAGCCCGAAAACTCCCGCAGACGCGCCGATCACGATGGAGTCCGGGTTCATCGCAACGACAGCTAAACAGCCTGCCACAACCGACGCGATGAAAATCAGCGCAAACTTCGCGCTTCCGACGATGCGCTCGACCGCGTTACCGAGAACCCACAACGAATAGCCGTTGAACATGATGTGGACGATTCCGGCGTGTGCGAACGCCGAGGTGATGATGCGCCATGGTTCCGCCGCCATCAGTGGGGTATAGAACGCGAGTGCAAAGGTTAGTTGGTCGCCCAAGAGATATTGGGCTGCATAGACCACGCCGATCAGACCGAGAAGGACAAACGTCACCGGAGTTCGATTGCGGCGCACCGACGCCCACAATGGGCTCGTCACGAGATTGCGATGTGTGAGATCACGACGGGAGTGACCGGTTTGTCATTGGCGCCGGTGGGGACTGCCTCAATCGCTGTCACGACCGCACGGGACTCCTCGTCCGCAACCACCCCGAAAATGGTGTGTTTGGCTTGCAACCACGGTGTTGGCGCGGTGGTGATGAAAAACTGTGATCCGTTGGTGCCGGGTCCCGCGTTCGCCATGGCCAGCATAAACGGTTGTGAAAAGTTAAGTTCGGGGTGAATCTCGTCCTCGAACTGGTAGCCGGGTCCCCCAAAACCCATTCCCAGGGGGTCGCCGCCCTGGATCATGAACGTCGGGATGATCCGGTGGAAAACAACCCCGTCGTAGAGCGGTGTCGTCATCGCGTTCCCCGATTGGGGGTGTGTCCACACCTGTGAGCCATCGGAAAGACCGACGAAGTTCGCGACGGTCTTCGGAGCGTGGTTTCCAAAAAGGTGAACCCGAATGTCCCCGTGATTTGTCTGGATGGTTGCGGTCTGTGTGTGAATTGACATGGCTCCATTCTGCCTCGTTCCGATGTGCATGATGAACAATCGTGGGTCATAATGAAAGGTGTCAAGGAGGCCCCATGCTCACGTCTTATTCCAAAGAACTCGCGGCAATCACTCGCGCGATGGGTACCGCGTTCGGTCGGCGCCTGATGGCGAAGACACCAGTGGTCCCGAAGAAGTCGGGGCTGGGCGGGTTCATCGCTGCCGGGCTTGGGGTTGCGTTGGTGGCCGGCGTCGCCTACCTCGCGTGGCAGCTGTTGCGGACTGATGACGATGCGTGGGTAGACGACGACTTTGACGTCGACTAAGCGTCGACCGTAATTTCGCTTCCCACAATTCTTGACACACACGGGTAGAAGACCCCCAGTTTGTCTTTATCCGAATCGGGCATGACGCTGTCCAAGTGCGCCGGTGTTCCCTCAACCACTCGCAGTTCGCATGTTCCGCAAACGCCCTTCCCACACGACGTCTGAATCGGGACGCCCGCCGCATTGAGTGCCGAGGCAATCGAAACGTCAGCAGCGACGGCAACCTTTTTGCCGGTGGACGCCAGTCGAACAACGAGTGGCTTTGCCCCGCCGTCGAGTTCACGCACGACCGGGTTGAAGCGTTCGAGGTGGGCCCGCGATCGTTCAATGCGCTGTTCGACCTCGGTCATCAGTGATTCGGGTCCGCAACAGTAGACATCAGCGCGGGTGGATTCGAGCAGTGGAGGAAGGCCAAATCGGCCCGACACGTCGGACTCGTGAATCGTGACGCGCTTTCCATAGGCCTGTTCCACCTCGTCGGCGAATGCCATCGCGGCGCGGTTTTTCCCCAGATACAACAGGTGCCAGTCGCGTTGCGCAGGCAGTGCCTCGATCATTGCGCGAATCGGGGTGATTCCGATTCCGCCAGCAATGAACAGGTAGGTCCGCGCAGGGACCATGGGAAAGTGGTTTCGTGGACCGCTGACGGGAATGACCGTTCCCGCGACAACATTGCGGTGAATCCAGGTTGAGCCCCCCTCGGGGCCGTGCGTGTCGAGCACGGCGATTTCGTAACCCGTTCGATCGGCACTGTCGCCGCACAGGGAATACTGCCGTTCCATTCCGTTCGCAAGATGAAGTGTCAGGTGGGAACCCGCGTCCCACCAGGCAACGTTCCCCCCGCCAACGGGAATGAGTCGAATACCCACGATGTCCTTGGCAAGGGCAGTCACCTTTTGCACCACCATCGTTCGCTTTTCCCGACTGTCCTCGTCCGGGTTCTCTAGCACCATCGCGGCGCGCTCGGCTTGCACTGCTGCCCGGTACGCGGCTATTTTGGCGTCGGCTACCGCGCGACGTTCACGGAGGAAAATCACCGCGAAGCGGATGAGGAGAGCAATCACAGTCATGGAAATGACGAAAATGGACACCGCGGCATACCACCAACTGCCGACATCCGACCCAGCGAACGCCGCGTGAAGTCCGACCGCAAAGAACACGGCGTACGACAGGTAGTGAATTGCTTTCCACAGCGCGCGCGGAATCTTGTCCATGACCAACGAGGTCACGTATACAATCGACATCACCCACATCGCGACGACACCCACGGCCAACGCAATGTTGATAAGTTCTGTGGCGCCCTCGTATGTGGCCACCCCGGGAATGAACAGGTCAGCGGCGTCAAACTTTACGTACGGGTCCAGCATCAACGACGTCGTGTGGATGCTGGCGAGAACCACGGTCAGCGTGCTCAGGTATTTGTGAAGGTCTTTGAGCCACGCGGGGTTGTCGAGTCCTTTGAAGACTCGGCTGGACAAGAGAACACCCCACACCACCGAGAACGACATGAGCCCCCAGGCGGTGAGTCCGCTCACGCGAGAGACGTACCACCAGATGTGCGGGTCGTTCACGAATAATCCTTCCAATTGGCCGATTGGGCCGTCGTACCATCACGATAGACCACAAAAGCCGCCGCCCCGAGGTTGGGGACCCAGCGCAGGAAGTCCCGCCGAGTAAATCCCGCTTTCGTAATCACTTCAGCAATCCCTGCCGACACCGCAATGACGGACACCGTGACGACATTGGTCGTCATGGCTTCACCCGTGTGAACGTCGATGAGGTGATTGACCGACCGCCCCTCGTTTTCCCACACTCGCTTGAGCGTGCTCGAGGTGGCGACCGCGCCGTCCAACAGATTGACTCGGGCAATGGAGCGTTCTTCGACAAACGGATCTTCGATACCAATCCGCCAGTGGGTGCCGTCAGGCGGTGTTCCGCCGATTCGAACATCCCCGCCCATCTCCACCAGCGCACCAAAGGCGCCGCGCTCGATGGCCATTGACACCATGATGTCTGCTGCGATTCCCTTGCCGATTCCGCCCGAATCGAGTGTCACACCGAGCGGGAGGGTCACGACGTTACCTTCGATTGTCGTGCCTGTAGGGTCGATCGGCCAGCGAGCGCTGGCGGGCAGGGACGTCACGTGCGCCGAATTAACCCGCGACGTCGCGTAGCCTTCGGCGATGAGCTTGGGCAAGATCGTGGGGTCGTACTCGCCCTCGGTTAGTGTTCGTGCGGCCAGCATTTCCCTCACCAATTGTGCTGTGAGCGGATTTACTGTGACCGGCTCGCCTTCGGCATTATTCAGACGTGTGATGTCCGAGTCGTCGAGGAAGCGGCTCCACAGCGATTGAAGGTGAAAAGCGGTACGTTCAAGATCGTCGAGCATTTCGGCGGTTCCACCGACAACGACCAGATTCGAGGTGGTACCCATGACCGAAAACTGCCGCGAAACAGTCGGTGCTCCTCCGTCGCCCTGTGCTGCGCGGATGGCGGACGACGCGATTGAACTGTGCGGAAGATTACTTTGAGCCACTGGATGAGCCGTGGTTTTTTGCCGGCTTCGCCGCTGGTGCGGGTGCTGGTTGGGCGGTAACCGTGGCCGAGCTCTTTTTCTTCTTCTTCTTTTTCTTTTTCACTACGGTAGCGGTCGGTGTTGGTGTGGCAACGGGGACTGTACTCGCCGCCAGTGCAGCGCTCTCGATTTCCGCTTGAACGGCCTGTTCAACCGCCTGGGCCTGAAGACCCGCTACTCCGGCCACCATGGCGCCAGCGGTTGCGAGCGTAACCATCACCCGCGCTTTAGTTGCGACAAACAGTGCCATTAGTCTTCATCCTCGTCTTCGTCCTCATCTTCGTCCTCGTCCTCATCTTCGTCTTCGTCTTCGTCCTCATCTTCGTCCTCGTCCTCGTCCTCGTCCTCGTCTTCGTCCTCTTCTTCTTCGTCCTCGTCTTCGTCTTCGTCCTCGTCTTCGTCTTCGTCCTCGTCGTAACCGCCCGCTGACCCTGAACTGTTTCCGTGATTGTTGCCCGAGTTCGAGCCGCCCGACGCGTTAGTCGAACCGTTGTTCGAATCGTTGTTCGACGAGTCACCTTCGCTCCAGGTGGAGCCGCCCGATCCGCCGTGCGTCTCGGTGACCGACCCGTCAACAGCCGGTTCGATAACAGCGTCTGCGTTGACTGGACCCGTGTTTACGGACGTCGACGAGGGAGAGTCTGGAAGTGCCAGGGCAACGCCTTGACCGGCGGTTGTCCCCGAAACTGCTGGGACGGTCTGGGCAAGCAGGCCCGACACATCATCGATATTGACGGCGCCGGTGTTCGCGGCGACGGTGCCCAGGCCAACCGTGGTGGTCGCGGTGATGCCGAGCAGGAGAAGTGGTCCTTGTATGTTCATGTCCTCATCATCGCCCGCAAACACGGTCACAAAAACGTAGTTTGGTAAAGAAACGTCCAAGGTTATGGGGCGTTCCACGGGAAACAACTGTCAATTGTGCGAATTCGTGGCACTCTCGATGTATGACAGTTCTGCTTGTCGAAGACGATCGTGCGATTGCCGACGCGGTAATCGAGGGTCTCCGCGCGAATAACTACGACGTAAAACACGTCGTTCTTGGGAGCGAAGCCATCGAGAAGGTCCGTGCCGGCGGAGTGACGACGGTGATCTTGGATCTCGGTTTACCCGATATGGATGGCACTGAGGTCTGCCGGCTTATCCGGAGTTTTTCGCACGTGCCCATCATCGTTGTCAGTGCCCGTGAAACTGAGATGGACCGCGTGACTGTTCTTGACATGGGCGCCGACGACTACGTGGTGAAACCCTTTGGAATCAAGGAACTCGTCGCACGCATCCATGCGGTGATGAGACGAGCGACGGGCTCCGTCACACCAATCACACACATCGAAGTCGGCTCCCTCGTGATTGACACCAAGACTCGAACGGTTTCAGTGAACGACCGATCCGTTGCTCTCACACCCAAAGAGTTTGACCTGTTGGCCTACCTCGCTCGCGATCCAGGAACGGCATTTCGACGAGCCGACATTCTCCGAGACGTCTGGGAAACCACGTGGTACGGAACCACCAAAACTCTCGACGCCCACGTTGCCAGTATCCGAAAGAAGCTTGGTGACCCGAAGTGGGTCGAATCGGTGCGAGGGGTTGGATTCACCGTGAGGAACGTGTCGTGAGACGGCTATTTCTCTCCTCAATCGTCGGAGTAAGTGCGACATTGCTCGCGGCTCAGGGGGCGGTGGTGTTGAATTATGTCGCCGAATCCGAGCAGGACCGAATAATTACCGAATACGAGCGCGACGCGTTCGTGCTGGGCTCTCGTGTCGAACGACTGGTCGAAACCGCCGGAAACATGGATCCGACACTTGTGGCCCTGGTGAACCGCTACGCAGAGCAGGGTAATACACAGGTCATCGTGGTCGACCGAGATGGAATCGGTGTTCTGACGAGTGACCCAATCGAGCTAGCTGTCGGTACAAATTACACGAACCGCCCAGAGATTGCGGAGGCGTTGCTAGGGAATGTCACGTCGGGCGAGCGTTGGTCGGACACTTTGCAGTCCAACCTTGTCTACGTTTCGGTTCCCATCATTAACGGCTCCTCTATCTACGGCGCCGTTCGACTCAGTTTCCCCAGCGGCGAGATCGACCAGTCCGTGAACGAGAAAACCTTGTTTCTCTGGTGGGTTGCGGGTGCGGCGCTCGCGCTTTCGGTGTTGCTTGCGTTCGTTGTGTCGGGCGTCGTCAGTCGTCCGATTCGGCGGGTTGAAGCTCAAGCGAACGCGTTGGCGAGCGGAGACTTTTCCGGCACGTTGTCGGAAACTGACGGGCCCCACGAAATCCGCAGTCTCGCCGTCGCCTTCAACACCATGGCGACCAAGCTTGACTCCCTGATCCGGCAACAGCGAGCGTTTGCCTCGGATGCCTCGCACCAACTTCGCACCCCCCTCACGGCGCTGCTCCTCCGGATTGAAAGTGCCCGCGAAGCGTTGGAGTCGGATCCCGCGCGCGCGACAGACCGATTGCGCGACGCCGAAATCGAGGTCGAGCGACTTACGACGATTGTCGAAGGCTTGCTTGCCATTGCGCGATCAGACGGTGGTTCGACCGACCCGATTCCGGTTGATGTCGCCACAATCGCGCGTGATCGAGTCGAAAACTGGCGAGCGCTCGCCGAGGAGCAGGGCATCACGATTGCCTACGACGGACCCGTAAGCGCCCCCGCACTTGCAATCGGCGGAGCGGTGGAGCAGATCGTAGATAACCTCGTCGACAATGCCATTGGCCATAGCCCCGCGGGGACCGCCGTCGTTGTTCGAGTCCGCCCACTGGAGCGTGACGTCGAATTGACGGTGGTGGACGCCGGGCCTGGAATGACGCCCGAGCAGCGTGAGCGGGCATTTGACCGATTCTGGAGGGCGGATTCCACCGCCGACGGGAGCGGTTTGGGGTTGGCGATCGTCAAGAACCTCGCCGAGTTGGGGCGCGGAACGGTTTCTCTCGCATCCGGCTCGTCGGGATCGGGACTCACCGCTACTGTCGTGTTCGTCCGCGACGAACCGAAGCGATGACGTTGCCCTGAAACTCCGATCGGTCGCGCCCGGCAAGGTAGGACCCCGCAACCACCAGGGGTAACCCGATCGCAATACCCGCGGTGAACGGCTCGTCCAGAAAAACAATCCCGAGGATCGAAGCAACGAGGAGGTTGAGATAGGTGATGAGCGTCGCACGACGGGGACCGACGTGCTTGATTAGCGCGAAGAACAGTACGAAGGCTATTGCGGAACTCACCGCGCCGAGAACAAGAATTGCAATCCACCCGTCCAACGATGGCCCGCGGGCGAGGTCTGCCGGCAGCGTAAACGCGGCGAATGGCGCGTAGATTATCGACACCATTGCGAGCGAGACGGCGCTGAGCGACAACCCGGACATAGTGGGCATGGTTCGGCCGGCAACGATTGGTGCAATCGCGTAACACACCGCCGAAAACGCCAACATCAACACGGGCCCGATCTGGAGCACTCCGCTCACGGCGTCGATACCGACCAGCGCAAAAACGCCGACGAACCCGAGAATCAACCCGGTGATGGTGGCGGGGTGACGAGCCGCGCGGTCGCCGAGGAAGGTCCCCGTGATGAATGCGGCGATAAAGGGGATGGTTGTCATCATGAGTCCGGCGAAGCTACTCGCCGTTGTTCTCTCGGCCTCGGTGATGAGGTACCAGGGTCCCACCATTTCGAGAGTGGCAAACAACAGAACCCCTCGCCAGTTCTTCAGGGTTTCGCGCAGGTCGCCCCGGAAAATCACGATGGGGAGGAGAATCACAGCGCCGATTGTGACCCTCAGCCACACGATGCTCGGAGTACTGAACGAGTGATTGGCTACGGCGATGAAATAGTAGGGAATTCCCCACGCAACTCCGACAGCGACGAATAGCAGCAGTGCGCGACGTGACATCCCGCGCCCGCTATTTCGACTGCGAACGTGTGAGGGTGTGAATCTCTGCCAAGATTTCCTGCGTTTCTTGGTGCGCCGCCATCACCGCGGCGTGAGTCTCGTTTTCGCGACGCTCGGCGCGACGCGAGTGTACGTTCTGCCCGACCATGATGATGGGGAGCAACACGAGTTGCAGAAATGTCTGTGCCACCCAGGCCACGATCACGAGTATCTCACCGGTCGCGAGAGCCGCCGGCAAAGAAATCAGCGCCAGCACGGCGAAAGCCAACGCCGCCCACATTGTCCCGACGACCGAGGTGATGCGATCACCGAGTCGCTCAAGGCCTGCTCTGATCGATTTATCTCGGTGGGTTTGTGAAGGCACCCGTGAAGTCTATTCGGTGTGGAGACTAGGGGTACTGACGTGCCTAGTAATGACGGGGGTTGTAGAGGGCCGATTTGTATTTTCAGACTATAAATCAGACTATTTTTTTCTGCCAGTCTTGGTCCGATGGGACGGGGCTTGTTATTTCCT